>BJFP01000314.1 GCA_014189875.1 Verrucomicrobiota bacterium
CTCCCTGCGCCGCCGCAGGCGGGGCCGGAAGGGATTCGTGTGATGTGTGGGTGTTGGTATTGGGCACAGGGTTCATGGTGTTTGGGTTGCCCTATCCCGTGTCCAAAGAATTCGGTGGCGGCATACCCGCCCATTCCAAAAGCATCAACCCTGAAAGGGTTGAATCAATCCCACACATACCGCTCGTCAAAGGCGATGTCGTAGCGCCCCAGGAGGCGGCGAAACTCATCCTGAAACGAAACCTTCCTGTGATGCTCCTCCTGCCCGGCAATGTAGGCGCGCACGTCATCCACCTGCGATTGCCCAATGGAGAAAACGCCGTAGCCGGCCTGCCATGCAAAATCGGCCAGATCCGATGCCTTCGCCTTCACCCAAGCGGACGAACTGCGCTTTAGTTCCCTCACCACATCCGCCACGGTGGCCGTGCGGGAATGGGTGAAAAGCAGATGCACATGATCCTCCACGCCGCCGATGATGAGCGACTGGCAGTCGAGGTTCCCGAGGATGCCGCCGAGATAGCGGTGGAGTTCGTCGCGGAGGGATTTGTCCCGGAGGAATGGCCGCCGTTCCTTGGTCGAGAAGACCGTGTGTAAAAGAATCTTTGCGAGCGATTGCGCCATGGTGGGAGGATGAAGATTCGCGCGGCGGGGTTCAACCCTTTCAGGGTTGATGCCTGTTTGTGGATGCGATCCCAGGGTAGCCCGAAGCGGGCAACCCTGGGCTGGATGATTCAATCCCTTTGGGATTGGATGGCGCGTTCTTGCCGGGCATCGGATGGCGCGATCCCGTTACGATTGGAATCTCATGGCCTTTCTGAATCCCAACGGGATTCCATCCTCCAGCCCAGGGTTGCTCGGCACGAGCTACCCTGGGGAACCAACCGCCATCGCGCATCAACCCTGCAAGGGTTGAATCGCACGGGGAAACACGCAGTGAACACACCGCGACTAAAAAACTTCCCCCAGCTCCGCCTTCTCGAAGTCATCCGCAAAAAGCAGCTCCTTCTTCTGCGCAATCGGCTGTTCGGGGATGGAAGGAAGCTTCGGCGCATCCGCGGCGAAGGTGGCGGCGGTGACGAGGCAGGCGAGGGCGAGGAGGCGGGTGTGCATGGTGGGTTTATATGGAGTGGAGCCTGAAGCGGGCATCTATGTGGTCGGGATTACGACAATGTATCGAGTTTATCCATGTTCATCTTAGACCAGAAAGACACATCTGCGTAGAAGCGGAAATCCGTCCAGCTCTGGACATCCATTCGAGCAAAACCTTCTTTAACTTTGTTCCGAAGGTCCTCTGCACTCTTAATTCCAAAAACGATGACCAGTTTCTGAAAGTGCTTGCGCTGCGTGGCTCGCAGAAAGAACGGAAAGACCCGTGCGTAACCGGCGTAATAGAGCGTCTGTGGATACCATCGAGCCTTCTCGTTTAACGCCGCTGCAAGCAGGGTAAACAACTCCGCTTCCATAATTGCTTCGAATGGCAGATCCTGTCGGGTTGCCTGTCGCTTTATCAGCGCCGCAGCTGGACTAAGCAGCTTCTTCCCGTCCGGCGCGAGAACGCTGTTTAGCAAATCAGAATAACCGTAGAATGCATCGAACGTGTCGAATCGCCCGTCACTGGCTTCTGTATCCGGAAGGAGATAATGCGAGAGAAATACTTCGCGAAGTATACTGAAACGTTCGCTCCGAAGTAAAGCAGCCACGATGTAGAGGAACGTCTGGTAAACGAAAAGTCGATGCGCCTCGAACCATTCCTCCTGCCAGCGCGTTAGCTCCCTCGGCTTTGCTTTCAGCTCAAGCATTCTTTCGAGAACTCGATTGAGTGCATCTTCGAACTCCTTTGTGTTTTGTGTACCAGATTCCAAAAGCAC
Organism: Verrucomicrobiota bacterium; assembly: GCA_014189875.1. Lineage (GTDB taxonomy): Bacteria > Verrucomicrobiota > Verrucomicrobiia > Chthoniobacterales > Chthoniobacteraceae > SXWH01. The sequence goes on from BJFP01000314.1 coordinate 1,868, forward strand.
CCAATCCGTGATCAAATCTCGGATTGGCACAAGCGCCTCGGTTACCTCCAAGACGTTCTGGGCAAAGTTGTCTGACATTGGAGCCACACGGACTCGGAAACTGTCTGCAAATTCAAAGCATGAATCCAAGAAATCATTCCGATAAAGCGAAACTCCGGCTCGTCCCTGCATCAATGCTTGCTTAAAGGCAGCAAATCGCGAGACAGCCGGATTCGCGGCCACTTTACTATCCTGCAAGACGTATGCAGGTGGTTTTCCTATGGCCGGCTTTTGCAACAGAGGCTTTCCGAAGAGCACTCGAATAAGTTGCTCCCAGTTATTGTTAGCTAGTTCTGGCGTAGAAAAATTCAGCCAGATGCGTGACTTAGCAAACGTTGGAACGTATGGCACGTCATCCGGCGAGAATTCGCAAACAATCGGAATGAATTTCGATTGTTCCACCCGATTGTAAACCTCTTGAGAAATGATTTGTGATTCAGTTCCAACCCCTGCTTTTCGGGCATCTGCTTTCTCAGCATAGCCTCGGTCACAAATCATCAAAACATGAGTAACGCTTGGATCTGACACCATGCGCTCCATAAAGGAGTTCTTATCCTGACCTTCCTTTAGGTCGTATTGGTCGAGAAGAACATCAACACCGTCAGCGATGAGGCGGTCAGCCCAGTTTCGCACCATCTCTCGGTGGGATTCCGAGGTCCAGCTATAGGAAATGAACGTCTTCGGAGACATACTTCAAATCGTTGGTCACACCTTGGTGTAAATCTCCGCGCCCTTCTCCCCGAATTGGCATCGGCTGCTCCCGCAGCCCTGGCCTTCGGCCTTTTGCTTCGCAAGCGCCTTCCCGTCCGTCTCCCGGCGGCTCGAATCCCCGGCGCATTTGCGGAAGTCTTCGGTGATTTTCACGGGCGCGCCTCCTTCGGGAGCAGGGAGAGGACGAAATCGAAAATGGCTTGGGCGTGCTGGAGGGCCTCGTCGAATTCCTCGCGCGTGGGATACGTGTCGGCGAGATCATCCGGGTAACGGAATTCCCATGCGTACGGCGTGAGCGATACGGCCAGTTCCATCATCTCGTTGAAGCGGGGCTCGTGACCTGCGGCCTCAATCGTGAGCCTGCGGATGTCGTGGGTTTTCTCGGGTGAGAGTTCCTTGGACACGAGAAACGCCTTCACCGCCTTCTCCGGAGTCTGCTGGCAGTGGTAGATGGCGGTATCGAGCGGCGCGTCGTCAACGGAACCGAGGACGCGCGCGCTTTTCAAATCGCTCGCCGCCTTCGTGAGCCAGGAGCGCAGCAGAGCCCGGCGGGTGTCATCCATAGACTTTGCGTCCCCTTTGCAGGACCTCACGGGTGAGGCTGCCTTGTAATTCGCGGACGCGGTTCACCTCGTGCCGTGTCCGCACGAGCACAACGGCGGAAACGGGTAGCCGTCCGAGGCAGCGCTGCGCTCTCTGGTCGCGGCGAATGGGACTCTTGTCGTTCTCCTGTATGATGACCTTCAGATTTATGTCACTGCCTGATCGGGCGTACCCCATGCGTGCGAGCCGAACAAATAAATCTCCTCCGGCTGAAATTCCGCGACCAGCCGCCGGGTGGCTGTCTGGAGCAGATCTTCGTGGGCCGCGTTCATGGGTTGCTTCTATCACAGCATCGGGGAAATGGAAACCTAGGCTTCCATGTCACGCCTTCGGCCTTTTGCTTCGCAAGCTCCTTCCCGCCCGCCTCCCGGCGGCCCGAATCCCCGGCGCATGGGCGGGCGTCTTCGGCGAATTCGGGCGGGGTGTTGGTCATGGCTGGAGTTCCTGCCGCACGCTAGGCAGCGCGAGTCTCCCCGTCCAGCGCAGGATGCGTTGAGGGTTGGATTTCACCCGTCCGCCTGTCCGCGCGCGAAGCGGAAGCCGGTGAGCGGCGTTGCGGCGGCGAGGCCCTTGGAAAAGCCCGCCGCCTTGAACGCCGTGCCCATGAATTGCGGGTGCATGAGCGTCTGGAATGCGCGGCGCTCGGCGGCATGGGCTCCGTCTGCGAAATGCTCGACGCCGAGGGCGACCATGAAGTGATGCTGGTCGGTGAAGCCTTCCAGCCGCAGCCCGGCGGCAGCGGCGGATTCGATGAGGCTGTCGAAGTCCACATGCGCGGTGAGATCGATCTCGCCGGGGCGCGCGAGCGGATCGGGCTCGCGGCGGTGGGCGGCGTATGCGGAGAGCGTGCCTGCGGTGCGGGTGGGCGCGTAGTATTCGTGCCGCGGATAGCCGTAGTCCACCGCGAGCACAAACCCGCGCTCCATCGTCGCCGCGACTTCACGGATCCACGCAGCGGCGGCGAGATTCACCTCCGTCGTGTAGCCCTCCGGCAACGGCCCGGGAATGCGCACGCACGCATCGCGCAATTCGCCCGACGAAATTTCGCCGTCCGCAAACACAAGCTGCCCGTCCTGCGCGGAGACCATGCGCTCGCACCACGCGCTGCCCGTCCATTTCACAACATGCACGGGAAACGCATCCGGCAGCTCATTTGAAATATGCACGCCTGCCGGGACACGCACTTCATCAAGGCTGCGCGACCACTCCACTTTTCCGGCCATCGCACGAAGCCGCCCCTGCTGCCGTGCGGCGAGATTCGGGAATGGTTCGACAATCCGATAGCGCGCGGCTTCGTGGCACTCGGGGAACATCTCGCGCAACCCACCCAGCACATCGGCCGCGAGTTCGCCGCCATGCGCGCCCTGCTCGATGATCGTGAAATCTGCCGTCCCGCCGAGCACGCGCCACATCTCCGCGATCTGCCGCGCCAGCAACCGCCCGAAGAGCGGCCCGACGCTCACGTTTGTAAAAAAATCCCCGCGCCGCCCGATGCTCGCGCGCCCCGACGCGTAGTAGCCGTGCTCCGCGTGATACAGCGCCAGCTCCATGAACCGCCGAAAGGGCATCGGCCCGCGCGCGGCGATCTCGGAAAGGATGATCTCGGTGAGCGGTGCGGACATTCGGCGTGCCTTTGCGCGCAGGTAGCCGAATGGCGCAACACAAAAGTAGCCGACGACGGCAGGAGGCGGGCTGATCAAAAACGGGCCGTGGCAATCCTGCCGAAAAAAAGATCAGCCCGCGTTCTCACGAGCGCGGCTACGGTTCAGGTCGCGCCATTGATCGCCTAAGAACCGCGCTGCCAGCGGGCTTGTTCACGCGACACACTCACACCAAATCTTTCGCAATGCTCATCCGCATCATCCTTCCCCTCGCC
>BJFP01000315.1 GCA_014189875.1 Verrucomicrobiota bacterium
AGATCCAGCTCGGACTTCAGGTCCTGGAACGTCCACGAGGGACGCGCGGCGAGCAGGGTCATGATGCCGAGGCGTCCTTTCTCATGGATGAGCTTGTCGAGTTTGTCGAAGTCGAACATCGGTTCACGGCGTGACGCCGGAGTCGCTTTGCGATGCAGTGCGAGGCCACGTGAATGCGGCGTAGATGAGGTGGAATCCGCCGAAGGTCGCCAGCATCAGGAGATTTGCGGCGATCGGGCGATGCGTGTCGCCTTTCCTAAAGTATTCGGAAATAAGCAGCCAGTAATCGAAGCCAAAACCCAGCAGGCCCGCGATGAGGAAGCACCAGCCAAGCACGGGAATCGAGCGCGGGGAAAACTGCGCCGTGGCGAGCAGGCCTAGGCCGTAGCACAGCATCCAGACCTGCGGGAGGAACCAGCGCACGGAATCTGAACCGATGAATGTGAATGCCGCGCCGAAGAAGCCGCCGCACAGCATCGCGGGGAGCAGCGCCCAGAGCGCCTTGCGCATGGCGGGCGAGATGAACGGCTCGTTCCGCCGGCGTGCGGCATTGCGGATGAAGACGGCGTTTGCGAACGCCGTGACGACGAGCACTCCGACCCAGCCGATGATGAAGATGCGCGGGAATTCCGACTCATCCGTGCCTCGTGGCAGCGGACGCCAGCGGAAGTGCAGCCACAGACCGAAGAGCACGGAGCACAGCCCGCCGATGAGCGCCGTCGGCGCGGAGATGGCGCGGTAGATCGTCGCCTTCTCCATGAGCGAGCGGATGATTCTGAGGTGTTCCTCGGCTTCTGAGCGGGTCGGCATGAGTAGAGCTTTGCCAAGCAAAGTTAAGACTGCAAGGGAAATTTTGCGCAACGGTCCCGTCGTACTTTCATCGGATGCAGCGTGCCGGGGTGGGCCGCCGGAAAATCGCGCTTTGCACAGATGGATTCGGCGGACAGTCTCGTGCGCATCAACCCGCGCGCATGAATCTCCCTGTGACTGAAATTCACCCCGGACGATCGCACGGATGCAGCCGGGGGGCGCGCGTGGTGGCGCATGGGAGAACCAGCGGGGCAACTGTGCGCGCGTCATGCTTCCGATGAGCGGGGATGATTCTGCAAACAGTGCGCAGGGCGAAACCTTCCCGGTGAAGGGCCGCGTGTGGGCCGTGCTGCTGCTTGGTTTTTGCTGCTGGCACTCGGGGTTCCTGATCGCATCCATCGTGCCGAGGCAGACGGGTGAGGGGAAGAAGGGGAACCCTGCGCTGAATCTCTACCGCACATTCATCAGCGGCGATCAGCACTGGAACATGTTCGAGACGATCCCGCTGCACCGTTCCCTCGATGCGTGGATCGAGGTGGATGACGGGAAGGGGGGCAGGGCGACTCTTGGAAGCGTGCTGCCGGGATTCACGCCGTATCCGAGCCCGGAAAACACGCGTTACTACAATCTGTTTTATCGGATAATGCTGAACGCCGCGCGTTCCCCGTATTTCGGGGCATATCTGCGAAGGACTGACGGTCTGCTGAGGGCGCGGTACGGAAGTTCGATCACTGGGCATTGGGCGCTGGTGGTGGATGTCGAATGTATGAGGCCTTTGCACGACAGCCGGCGCGATGGCGTCCCGTATGTGCCTGCCACAGGATCCTTCGATGCTGCGAACCCCGGCGGAGTTCCCCGGTAGCCGATCCGATGCGACCGATTTTAGAATGGCTCAGGTTCCCGGTGCGCCTGCTTTCCAGACGCGAGGATGAGCGCATCTACGCGGTGGTTCGCATCGGCTTCGCGGCGGTCGCGCTGCTGAATCTGATCTCCCTGTGGCCGGACCGTCATGTCTTTTTTTCCGACGCCGGGATGTTCGATGCGGAGGTGGCGCGGGCGCAGGCGGAGTCCGTGTATTTTTCGATCTTCGCATTTGCGCGGAGCGGGGCGGCGGTGACGTTCTGCATGGTTGTGACGGCGGTCGCGCTTGTGGTGCTGCTCGCGGGAGTCGCCGCGAGGCTCGCCGCGTTCTGGGTGCTGGTGTGGCATCTCTGGTACATCGCGCGCGCGCTGCCTGCCACGACCGGTTGGGACATGGTGCTACGGAGCTTTGCCGTGCTCGTTCTCGTGAGCCCGGTCGGGAAATGCTGGACGCTCCCTGCGTTGCTGAGCGGCGGCGCGAAAATGCTCCCGGCGCTGGTCTCGGGCCACGGGCTGGTGCTCATGCGCCTCCAGGTGCTCGTGATCTACTGGCAGACCGTGCTCAGGAGGGTCGCGATGCCGGATCCGAATTACTGGGCCAACGGCGAATTCATGAGCTACTTCCTGCTCTCGCATCACGCACGCTGGCCCGGGCCGTGGGTGCTGGAATACGGCGGCTTGCTGACATTCGCGACGTATGCGGCGCAGGCCGCGGAGGTGGCGATCCCTGTGCTGCTGTGGGTGAAAAAAACGCGCTGGTGGGGAATGCTGCTGGGGTTTGCTTTGCACGCAGGCATCTCCGTGTTCGCGCGAGAGATCGGGCTGTTCTTCCTCGCGATGATGATGACCTATCTCGCCTTCCTCCGCACGGGGGACATTGAGGCCGTGCAGGGGCGCGTGAAACGATGGCTCGCGCGACGCGGAGTGCAGGGCTGATGACTTTGCCCGCGCGCATCGAGGCCGCTGGCTGATGCGGATTCGCCGAAGCTGCTCGATACGCTGCCTGAGAGCGGACTGAAGGGGCTGTGGGAGAGGGAGGAGATTCCGACGAATGATGAGGGCGGGCTTTCAAGTCCCGTGGTTTCGGATGGCCGCGTGATTGTGCGGCTGGTGTGCCACCGCGATGTGCCGAGCGACACGCGGCAGATCGGCGAACTGGTCTTGCGGCAGCTCGGGCACCAATCGGCGAAGTCGCTCGGCAACGAACTCGTGGACAAGAGCGAGCAGACGCGCGAATCGCTGCCGCCGACGCTGCGCGGGAAAAAACTGGAGGAACTTGCGCAGAAATTTGCAGAAGAAAATTTTGATGCGAAGCAGCGGCAGCTCAACAGGGGCTGGATCACGAAGCGATTCACGAAGGGAAAAGTGGCGTGGCAGACGCAGACGCAGACGACGATCAGCTCGCCGCTGATCGCGGACGGGAAGCTCCTCGCGATGGCGAACAACGGGAACAGCCTCCTGATGATCTCCACCGACCCGAAGGCCTACACGAGCCTCGGCCGCGCGACCGTGAAGGCGCAGTGGGTCCCTTCGCCGAGCATCGTGAATGGGAAGCTCGTCTTGCGGATGAAGGACAAGGTGAAGGCGTGGGCACTGACGCTGTGACGGCATCCTTCACCGTGCAAATTTCGACGCAGCGGAGGGAAGGCAAACGGAAGGTTGCCCGCGGGGTCTCGAACCTCTAATATTCAAACGTATGGGTGACGCATTGCGCAACGATTACTACATTTCGCCCGAGGACTACTTGTGCGGTGAGCGCGTGAGTCAGGAAAAACACGAGTACCTCGCCGGTGTCATCTACGCGATGGCAGGGACGAGCATCGGGCATGATCGCATTGCCGGAAACATCTATCGCAGCCTTGGCAATCAACTCGAAGGCCGTGCTTGCGAGTCGTTTTCCTCCGATGTGAAAGTGCGTATTCAGCGCGATGCCGCCAGCTTCTTTTATTACCCGGATGTGACTGTGGACTGCTCGGGCTCCGCGAATGGCTCGCTCTTTGCCGAAGCCCCGCGCGTCATCTTCGAGGTGCTCTCGCCCGCCACCGAACGCATTGACCGAGGCGAAAAGCTCCGCAACTACCAGTCCATCCCCACACTCGAAGCCTACGTCCTCGTGGATCAATACCACGTCGCCGTCACCATCTATCGCCGCACCGCCGAGGGGTGGGTCATGGAATTTCTCACCGAAAAGACTGACACCCTCGAATTACCCGGCATCGAGTGCCGCCTCCCGCTCGCCACGATCTACGAACGCATGGGATTGCCGTGAGGTGAGATACGAAGCTGGGCGGGAGTGTCCGCACACGACGGACGGCTACTTCCCGAGCCCGAACGCTTCATGCACGACGTTCGCACCTTCGGTGAGCTTCGCCTCGTCAATGATGACCGCCGTTTTGATCTCCGACGTGGAAATCATCACGATGTTGATGCCGCCCTTGCTGAGTGCCTCAAACATCTTCGCCGCCACGCCGCTGTGGCTGCGCATGCCGACGCCGATGATGCTCAGCTTGCCGTAGCCGCTCTCGATTTCGAGCGCGCGTGCCTTGATTTCCTTCACCACTGTAGCGAGGCCCGGCTCGACCTTCGGAAGTTCGTCCTTGTTCAGCGTGAAGCTGATGTCCGTGGTGCCGTCGTGCGAGACGTTCTGGACGATCATGTCTATCACGATGTTGGCGGCGGCGACGGCGTTGAAGACTTTGGCTGCGACGCCAGGCTTGTCGGGCACCGCGCGGACGGTGACCTTTGCCTGGTTTTTTTCGATGCTGACGCCGCGGACGACCACGGCCTCCATGCTCTTGGTTTCTTCTTTCACGATGGTGCCTGGGTTGTCGTTGAATGAACTGCGGACTTCGAAGACGACGCCGAATTTCTTGGCGAACTCGACGCTGCGCGACTGCATGACTTTGCTGCCGCTCGACGCCATTTCGAGCATCTCGTCGAAGCTGATCTCGTCGAGCTTCTTCGCCGTGGGGACGACGCGCGGGTCGCACGTATAGACGCCGTCCACGTCGGTGAAAATCTGGCAGAGGTCGGCCTTCACCGCGGCGGCGAGGGCGATGGCGGTGAGGTCGCTGCCGCCGCGGCCGAGCGTGGTGATGCGCTTGTCCTTCGTCTCGCCCTGGAAGCCGGCGACGATGCAGATGAAGCCGTCGTCGAGGTATTGCTTGAGCTGCTTCGGGGTGAGGTCGGAAATTTTCGCCTTCGTGTGGACGCCGTCGGTGACGATGCCCGCCTGCGCGCCGGTCAGTGAGATCGCCTTTTTGCCGAGCGCATTGATGGCCATCGCCGTGAGCGCGATCGTGGTCTGCTCGCCGGTGGCGAGGAGCACGTCCATCTCACGCTCCTCGGGCGCGGGCGAACATTCGCGCGCGAGCTTGATGAGATTATCCGTCA
>BJFP01000316.1 GCA_014189875.1 Verrucomicrobiota bacterium
CAGATAACTGGCGCAGAGGCTGGATACATTGTGAATGGTGCTGCCGCGGGTCTTAGTCTGGCAACCGCCGCGTGTGTGGCAGGACTTGACGTCGGCAAAATGGATCGATTGCCAGACACCGCCGGTACATTCTTTAGGGTCAGGCGTTGGCGGGCTCGGCGATGATGGCGTCGGAGAGGTGTACGGCGGCGGGTAATCCTTGATGGGGAACTTGCATGCGCTCGTTCCGATCAATACGGTTCGCGCTCGTTCCCACAGGTATGCCCATTCTCTTCTACCGCGCGGCTTATGAAGCTGCGTGCCAGGATGCTCCGCCCGCACAGATCAACCAACTCAAAAATGCGCACTTCGAGAGCACGGTCGAACGGCTAGAGGAAGCGCTCGGCTGGTTGACGCCTGAGCAGCTTTGCGACGCTCTCTACGGCGACTGGTTGCTGCACCTCCATAATCCCGGCGGAGAAATTCACCTCCAAGTGCGCAATCTCCTGATCCAGAGCGGCGCGCTCGCTGCGACGTACCTCGCCGAGTTGGCGCAAAATGCGGACGACGCATACGACGGCAAGGGTGATGCCGAAGTGCGACTCATCGTGGAGGGTGACTGGCTGTTGGTGGCAAACAATGGCCGGCGCGTGACGCCCGGAAACCTGCGTGGCCTCAGCCGCTTTTTCGTGCATCGCGGCGGAAAGGTTCGCGAACTGAACGCAGAGACGATCGGGCGCTTTGGAATCGGCTTCAAATCGTGCTACCGCATCGCTTCAGAAGTCCTCGTGCGAAGCTGGGACACGCGAGACCAGATCGTATTCCGTCTGCCGATTTCCAAAGTCGAAGAGCGGATTTCGTGGCCGGAGGAAGGACGGCTGCGTCGCGTTGCCGAACGACTGAGAGCGGCGGGCGCACCAGTCGGCACGGAGATGCTCACCCCGGACAGACTCGGGTACTGCACGCCGGAGTTTCTGCCGGCGTTGCCGCCTGACGTGCCGGCGACTTCGGCGGCGTTGCAGGCGTCCAAGCGTGGGACGTTTTTTGCTTTTCGTCTCCACCCCTCAGGCGCCGCGGAAGTGCGCACGCGAATCTCAGGGCAGGAGCACGAGCTCTACGAGTTGTGTCCGCTCTTTCTGCCAAAGGTACGCACGGTGCAGCTTGGCGGGAGTGAGTTGACGATGCGCGTTGTCCGGGAAGATGCGGCTGACGGTCTGCCGGGGCGCGTCGCAGCGATGCGGGTAACGCTGGAGACCAAGCGGGGCGACGAAGTCACGAGAGACCGCTTCTGGAAGCTGGCTGGGATCGCCGAAGGCGACCGGTGGCAAATGGCGCTGCATGCCGATTCCAAATGGCTGCTCAATTTCAAGAATGACGACGACGCGGTCTTCTCGCTGCAAGAAGGCGGCGCCTACGCATTCTTTCCACTCAACGATGCCAACCGCGACTTCCGCTTCCGCTTTCACTTGCACCTCGATCTGCCGACGGATTTGAAACGCGGAGACTGGAATGATCAGGAACGAGAAAACGTCCGCGCGCAGATCGCCCGCGCGATCGACGCGCTTGCAGAGTGGCTTGAAACACATGCGGCGAAGCGGCACGCCGACTGGCAGATCGAAGGTCTCTTTCGTGCCGAACCGCACGAGGGCGAGATCTGGTCGCACGAGATTTTCACGCGGCTCAAGCTCGCCGTGCGCGAGCGCCCGCTGCTGCGCACGCTTTGGGGCGACTGGCGACGCGCGCCTGCCGCGCTGACCGTCCGGCTCTCCTCGGCTAGCACCGTGCGCCGCTCATGGCGCGAGGTGTGCGCAGCGGCCGGTCACGTGGGAGATCATTTTCCGTTCGTCGAAACCACCGAGAAGATCGACCTCGACATACCGCCTGCCGGCTCGGAGCAGGTGCGCGCCTTTTTTGCCGAAGCCGCACAGCATCCTGCCCCGACGCCGGACTTCTGGCGCAACATGCTGCACTCGATCCTCGGTGCGGAAGCGCTCACGCCGAGACAGATCGAGGAAGCTCTCTCGCGTGTTCCCGTCGAGCTGCGCGTCGGCGGCACTGCGACCATCGCGCAACTCATGCAACGCAGCGAGGGGGCGGAACTCGCGGACGCGTGGCACGCTGCTTTCCGCTCCGCGGCCGACTGGCTCCGCGAAGATTTGCGACGGATGATGGCGATCTTTGGCGAGCCACTGGCGACGAAGCTGAACCGGCTGGGGACTTCGCGCTTCTCCGTAGAATGGGACGAAGTCCCGGCAAAACTCGCCTCGCTTGACGACTGGAGTGAGCACGGTGACCGCTTTTGGTCCCTGCGCCGTCCCTTTTGTCCCGCAGAGGTACGTGAGGCGGCGGTGTCGGCGATGCGGGTGAAGCACGGTGCCGACAAGTGGCAGCCGCTGGCGCAAGTATGGCTCGTCGATTCTTCAGCCGTTCGCTGTTTCGCGAGCGTGGTGCGCCCTTGGGACAAAGGTAGTACTCTGAACTATGACGCTCAAACGCGCATTCGCGAGAAGCTGAAAGAGTGGGGATTGTGGGAAAGCTATCTTTCCTCCGTGGAGGAGCGGCTGGAGGCTGAGCTTGCGCCGCGACTCGGCGCGGCTTTCGGGCAGAATGCCGAGGAGCCGCTGGCGATCCTGTGCGATCCGGCGCACTGCAATTCGCGCGACCGCCTCCCGCACGCACGCTGGCAGCGGCTTGTGGTGGCAGCGGAGCGCGCTGCTCTGCAAAGTTTCCTCGCGCGGCATCGCCAGCCCAGCGTGTCGGTCTACCTTTCCCGCCGGAACGCCGACCTTCCCTTCGAGCTGCGGTGTGTTCTCGCGACCGTGCTACCAGGATACACCGAATCCCCCGCCTGGCTCAATGCGGAGACGTGGGCAGTGATCGTAAGGCACGGCCTCGCGGAGAAGGCGGGATTTGAGTTCCTCGCCGAGATCACCGCCGAGCGACGGGCGGAATTGGCGCAGGAAATCCTCCGGCGCTTTTGGCGTTGGAAGGAGAAGGCGCTAGCGAGCTTGGACGTGCGCGCGCTCGGCGCACTCGACGGACTTTTCGCCGATCTCCGCGGGACATGGACTATCGGACTGGCGGCCAATCGCACGGCGATCCTCAACCAGCTTTTCGTTCGCAGCGGGAAGGATGTGGGTAGCCCGGCGGAGCGGGCATGGGAATGCACCGTGACGCTTGCGGGCAAACCCGAATGGCACGTGGACTTCCTCCCCGAGCCGCTCATCCATTTGCCGCGTGTCGTCGCGGTCTGCCCCGGTCCAGCTTCGCTGCGGCTGGAGGCGCCGGGCGAAGGCCGGACGATCCCCGTCGAGCGCATCGCCCCCGAGATTCTTGCTCTGCCAGAGGTGACTTCGCTGCTCGCGTCTCGCGAATGGCGGATCGAATCGCTGTCGCCACTGCATTTGCTTTGGAAGGCTCAGGGCGTGCCGGTCTGCGAAATTCGCGACGCCGCATTTGCGTTTCACGGGGACTGTTTTCTCGTCGCCCGCCAGGCGAGCGCACTCGACCACGATCAATATCAGCGCCTACTCACCACCTATGAGCTGCACGCACCCGAGGACCGCGAGTTTAAGCAGGCGAGCAAGGAGGGGAAACCGGCGGAGCAGGTGTATGACGTATTCCGCGAGCGTATCCTGCGCGTGCTGCGCGACCGGCTCGTGGTCGATGAGGGCTACGAAGAGCGGCACGTCTTGCGTGAGTTGCTCCAGAATGCCGAAAGCGCCTATGCGAGCCGTGCGGGCGAGCCGTTGCGATCATGCCCTTTTCACGTCCACTCCGAGCCCGCGGGAAGCACTGTGCGCGTCGTCGCCACTCACCGCGGCCGCACTTTCAACGCGCCCGATGCGCAAGGCGAGCCGCGCTATGACATCGCCCGCATCGTAAGTCTTCGAGCGGAGAAGCGAAACACACCGGACGAGATCGGACGCTTCAACCGAGGCTTTAAGTCGGTGTTCACCGTGACCACCAATGTGCATGTGCGCTCCGGCGCCTACGACTTCGGCATCGAGGACTTGCTGCTCCTGCATCCCGCCGAGCCGGAGCCACAGGCCGAGCCGCTCGCGGAGACGCGCTTCACTTTTCAATGCGGGCGGGCTGACGCGCAGAAGCTCTTCGGTACGGGCGGTGGCCGCAGCTTCAGTGTCTTTCACGCGGCGAGCTTCGTATTCTTAAAATACGTGGACGAGATTACACTCGAACACGGAGGCGAGCGGCGGCAGTGGGCGATCCGGCGCCGTGCGGATGTGGATGGCTGGAGCGAGGTCGTGATCGAGGAGGCCGCCACCGGCGAGCGCGAGCGGTTTCTGGCCTTCGCAGGCGTCTCACAGCGCGCAGCAGGGCGGCGCTTTGGCGCTGCGATTCGGCTCGGTGCGGGCGACGCGCCGACGGAGCTGGAGCCGGCCTGGAATCGGCTTTTTCTCACATTCCCGACGGAGACCTCCGGCCCGTGCGGCGTGCTCATCAACGGGGATTTTGACATCGACAGCGGGCGCGTGGAAATGCGGCGCAGCACGGTCAACGAGAGCCTCATCAAGGACGCTCTCGATGTCGTCGCTGAGCGGTTGACGGAGCGTGCCGGCGCGGGGATGCCGCGCGCGGAATGGCTGGGCTGGGCGCGAGTACTCGCGGTTTCCGAAGCCGTGAAATGGGTGACTGCAAATTTCCCGCGCGATCCTCTCAACATCCGCGACCTGCTGGCGGAGTGCGGACAGGAGTTGCTGCGTTGCGTGCCGCACAAGGGTGAGCTTGTCGTGCCGAGCAGGCTGATGCGTGAACTGGCGGGGAGTCCGTATGCAGCGGACTGGGGCATCGCGGGCGATGCCTGGCTGGACGCGGAACTCGAAGCGGAAGTAACGAAGATTGATCCCGAGGCGCGGGTGCGATTTTCGCTGCGAGACTTCGCGTGGAGCCTGCGCGGAGACTCAGCACGCAGCGGGCGAATCCTCGCGGCCCTCCAGTCGCAGCAGCTTCTCAAGCTCTTCAAGCTCAACGCCGTGGACGCGAACGAGCTGCGCGAGGCGGTGAACTGGCTCGCGTCGTTGCAGGCGGCGGCACAT
>BJFP01000317.1 GCA_014189875.1 Verrucomicrobiota bacterium
GGCAGAGGGATTTTTGAAACGGGAGATGTTCACCTGCAATTAGAATGAAGACCATTATTGCCCTCGCAGTCATCTGCCTTTCGTTCAGCGCGTCCGCTTCGAGTCCCATGAAATCCCTCCCCACCGTTCCAAAAGTTGACGTGCCTCGCTACATGGGCAAGTGGCACGAAGTTGCGCGCCTGCCGATGTTCTTTCAGCGTGGCTGTGTCCAATCGACGGCTGAATACGGGCTGAAGCCCGATGGGACGGTATCCGTAACGAACCGTTGCCAGAAGAACGGCAGGCCGAAGCAGGTGAGGGGCACGGCGACTGTGGTGGACGCAAAGACCAACGCAGTGCTGGAAGTGCGGTTCAATGAGTGGTTTTCGGTGTTCATCCCCAGAGCGAAAAAGGGCAATTATTTCATCGTGTGGCTTGCACCGGATTATTCAGCCGCAGCGGTAGGAACACCGAATCGGAAGTGCCTTTGGGTGTTGGCTCGGCAACCCGCATTGCCTGTTTCCACCTACCGCAAGATTGTCGAGCACTGCCGCAAGCTGGGGTTTCCCGTGGAAAAGCTCATCGTCGAGCAGGTGCAGGAACGCTGACAATTCGAGTCCATTTCGTCCTTTGCTTCATGCTTGCAGTGCCGTTGCTGGTCTGGTGGCCGACGCATCTGGTTCTGAGGCGATTCTTCGCCACAGCATCACCGAGGAGAACTATGCAGTCGTTGTGATGAGGGGCGGCGGCTTTTCCCCATCGGCAAGAATTCATACGCGCAATGTTCGCATCGCTTCCGATTCTCCGTTGTATGAAACACATCTCCAAATTGCTCCTCATCATCACCATCCTTGGATTCGCATCGTGTGCCCATCACGAATCAACGACGCAGACCTCTCAGGCGACGACCAGCACGGGTTACCGCAAGTAAGTCCCACCAGAAAACAGCCATGAAAAATCCAATTCAGTTCACCGTCGTGCTTGCAGCGATCGGCCTCCTCGCCGCCTGTCAGACCACTCCCACCGCCAAGTCCAAGAAATTCGATGAAACCGATACGAATCATGATGGACGTCTGAGCCGCGAAGAAATCAGCGACAGAATCGTGACGGAGGTTTTTGACGGTCGCGACACAAACAAGAACGGCAAGTTGACCAAGGCGGAATGGGATGTGCCCGGTGAGGAGAGAAGGAACAGCCTGTTCCGCAAAGCTGATGCCAATCACGATGGCGTGGTGACGCTTGCAGAAGCGAAGGCTTTCGGGAGGAAACGGGGCGTAGGGAATGATTTTTACAAGGACGCCGACACGAATCATGACGGATATGACTCACTCAAGGAGGCGCGTGCCTACTACGCGAGTAAGGAAGGTCCTTTTCGATGATGGCACACCACTGGCCCGTATTTCGTCAGATGCTCAGTGCCGAGAAGGCGAAAGTTTTACTCGCCGCCGTCGCTCTGATCTCCTCAGGGGATGCTCATCCACAACGCTCACTTTTGGCTGAAGAAAGACCTGTCCGCTGCCGACCGCGCAGTTTTTGAAGAGGAGATGAAACGGCTCGCGGCAATCCCGTATTTGGAGCGCGGATTCGTAGGGAAGCCTGCACCCGCCGAGGAACGCCCTGTGACGGATCATTCGTTCATTACGCCACGTCACTGCACTTCAAGACGCTGGCCGAGCGTGAATTTTACCAGAAGGAGTGTAAGGACCTTCGAGTCTTTGCCAAGAACGCGGGCGTAAATCCGGTTTGATGACATTCAGCCAACGGGTCGCCAGATTGCTGAAGGTGATGTTCCCGTCCTCAGAGAGTAGATTTTGGGCCTTCGCTCGGTGGGTCGCCAGGTGTCGCTTCGCTACGGCTGCGTCCTTCGTCTTGAGGGATTTTTTTTGATTTGCTTGCCGCGCACCTTGAGCAGTGCGAAATACGTGCCGTGATCATTTTTATAGAGACATTCGGCTACTCTTGTCAGCGTGGTGGGCTTGCTCGGCACGCTTGCTCGGCATGTCACACATTTTAGGGTTACTTTTTCGGGTTGTAATGGCCGAGAAATGCGCGATTTTGGTTCGCGTAAAACATTGCGCAAGAACGCATAGCACTCGTAGCTCAACCGGATAGAGCATCGGTCTTCGAAACCGAGGGTTGGGGGTTCGAATCCCTCCGGGTGCAGCGCTGCCACGCATGGGGCCGGAGGGGAAGCTGAGCCGTTGGGAGGTGACGGAGCACGGTGTGGGTATCTCCATCGAGAGCGAGGGAGATTGGGGAGACTGAGGGATGAAGGGATGAACTGGCCGCGGAAGGGATGCGGGACGCGGAGGAATGTTCGCTCGCAATTTTCCCGCGGATCGATGAAGCCCCTCTGAAACGATCCACCATTCCCAATCCATGAAGACCTTTCCTTCCCTCCGATTCTGGCAGTTCTCCGCGGCTTTGATCGCGCTGTGCTTTGCCGACTTCGCAACCGCGCAGCCTCCGGCGACTGCGGCTGCCGCCGACACGAAGCTCGATGAGCCGGTGAAGCCGACGGTCACCGGCAAGTTTGTCGGCAACGGGAAGAATGCGGCGATCCAGTTTGTGGTGGTCGAGGAACGCGAGGCGTTCAGTGACAAGGAGGCGATCCGCCTGATTTTCACGGAGAAGGATCCCGCGACGGTGAAGAAGCCTTCGTGGGACGCGGGTTTTGGGAAGCTCGGCAGCGCGCTGGTGATTAGCGTGTTTTACGACGGCGGAATTTTCGG
Organism: Verrucomicrobiota bacterium; assembly: GCA_014189875.1. Lineage (GTDB taxonomy): Bacteria > Verrucomicrobiota > Verrucomicrobiia > Chthoniobacterales > Chthoniobacteraceae > SXWH01. The sequence continues at coordinate 2,712 of BJFP01000317.1, forward strand.
CTGCGAAGTGTCCCACAGCGCACACACGAAACGGGGCTTTAGCGCGGTGGGTGAAATCAAGATGGCGGAGTTCAAGGTCGCGGGCGGGAATGTGACCGGGCATGTGATCACGGGCAAGGAGCTCGATGCGTTTGGCGAAAAGTGGGAGGTGGATCTGACGTTTGCCGCGCCATTGCCGGCGAAGCTTCGGAGCGGTGCGGCGATCCCGCCGAAGGCTCCGGTGACTGAGCCGAAGCCGATTGTGAAGGAGCCGCGCGGATCGGCGAAGAAGGAGACCAAGGCCGCGGATGGCCCGCTCATTTCCGCGCGGAAGCTGGCCCTGCCGAAAGATGCGACCGATGTGGAATTCAAGGCGCTCGTGAAGCACATCCAGTTTTCCAGCCCGCAGTCGGTCGAGGCGGTGACGAAGGAGTTTTCTGCAAATCTAAAACAGCAGGGCTGGAATGATGGCAAGGGGGGGCTGATGGGGAAGAGGAATGCGATACTCCACCGCGAGCAGGGCGGCGCCAAGCTCACGATCATGATTCAGCCGTCTGGAGCGGGCAGTGTGGTGAAGATTTTTACCGAGGGGCTCGATTGGAGCGGTGGTGACGATGCAGGATCTTCCGCGCCGAAGAAGGCAACGGACGGTGCCGCTGATGCCATCGAGGCGGAAGCGCGGAAGAGAATCCAGGACGCGCTGAAGAATTTCCCGAAGTAACGCGGGAAATCCTGCCTGCAGTCTTGGTGTGCGGACAGTGGCAAATTTTGTTGTTTGGAGTTGTGCGTTTGGCTCCGCACAGCGGCCTTGCGGTATCTGGCCGAGCTTACGGAGACCGGTGGCGCCTGCGGCGGGCCAAACACCAAACGCTGAACTCCAAATTACGAAGCGGCGTTCTTGCGAAGGCTGTTGCATGGGGAGGGCGCTCGCGCGCACGTTGCGCGCATCACTTTGAATAAGGACGACCTCATCGCACAAATCATCGCCGCCCTAACCGGGGAACTGGAGGGCTACGAGCGTTCGGCGCGCGCGGCGCATGAGTATGCGACCGACGAGCAGTGCAAGGCGGAGAACAAGTATGACACGCGCGGCCTAGAGTCCTCGTACCTCGCAAATGGGCAGGCGCGTCAGGCGGCAGAGGTGGTGCGGGCGATGCAGCAGTACGATGCGCTCGTGCCGCGGAGGTTTGCGCCCGGCGAGCCGATCCAAGTCGGTGCAGTGGTGGAGGTGGAGCGGAAGGGCGAGCGCATGATGTATTTCGTCGGGCCAGGCGCAGGCGGGACGGAGGTGCTCGGCGAAGGGCGTGAGGTGCTGGTGATCACGCCGAATTCGCCAGTGGGCCAGCAGCTCATCGGGCGCAAGCAGGGCGAGCGTGTGCAGCTCGGAGTGGGCGGGGCGGGGGAGAGCTATCGGGTAAAGTCCGTGGAGTAGCTGCAGTGCGCGGCGGGCGATTTGTCAAAAAGTACAAGGCGGCGCGCACAGGCCAACTCGTGGTCGCGGATTCGAAGCAGGAAAGGTGAGGCAGGGACTTCGTGCAGATTCATGCACTCGTCGTCCCTCCGGGTCACGATGCATGGGTATATGAACACCCCGATTCGGAATCTTCCGCGGAAAGTCCTCCTGCTTTCTTCCGCCATTGCATTCATCACGTTGCTGCCGTCGTGCCTGCCGCCTCCTCTGCCATACCGCGCACGGGTGTCTGTCCGTGGGCCCGGATACTATGATTCGCTGCCGTCCAGTTACCGCGGCGACTATTACCAGCGCGGCACCCGATACTACTACGGCGGACGGCACGAAAGCGGGCGTTTTCAGTCCGATGGACGGGTGTATGGAAGCCGCTACCGCCACGGTGGCCAGTACTACTACGGCGGCCAGTACCACCGTCCGCGCCATTCGCGATGAACGGGCGCGCGGTGCATTGACATCCATGATCACGGGCGTCCGGTTAACTATCTGATCAGCTTTTGTTGAATTCTATTTCTGAACGACTTCTGCATGAAAAGTGATGTGACGCATTTGAAGTTGGTGTCCTTCACGGAGACGATTCCGGCCCGTGAATTCCGGACGCTACGTTCTCTCGCAGGTTCTCGATCTTGTGCATCGGCAGACCCGCGCCGAAGGAAAGCATCCGATACCGTTACGAATCCTGCGCAAACTGATCTGCTGCCAGAAATCTCACGCATGGAAAAGCGTCAGCGCGAGTTGCGTCGTGAGAATCGAGAATTAGATGCGGCAGGCATGGAATACCTCCAGAAGCTTCGCATGGAATACGACCGTGTTTCAGTGCGGTAGCGGCAAGCGCGACAAGCGGGTGGT
>BJFP01000318.1 GCA_014189875.1 Verrucomicrobiota bacterium
TGCTCCACGTCAATGAACGCCGCGAGCCCGCCGCGCTTCTGCGCCTGCGCGATTGCGGTGAGCGTGAGCGTCGTCTTGCCCGAGCTCTCTGGGCCGAAGATTTCCACGATGCGCCCGCGCGGCAGTCCGCCGCAGCCGAGCGCGCGATCGATCAAGATATTTCCCACCGGGATCGCCTCGACATCCATCTGCTTGGAATCGCCGAGCCGCATGATCGCGCCGTCGCCGTATTCCTTCACGATGGTCTGGAGGACCATGTCGAGGTTCTTGTTCCGTGCGGCGATTACCTTGTTTTCCTCTGCGGGTGTTGCGGTCGTCTTTGCCATGGCTGGGTCGGGTAGTGGGTTTGAAAAATTGAGCGGACTGGAAGTAGAACGCGCGCGCCATCGGGGGAAGCGAAAAGGGCACGGTGCCCGAATCTTCTGTCTCGCGTGTTCATCGTTGCCGAGCGCCATTGCAGCACACAAATGGGTGCGCTTCGCCTCCCGAGAAGGACCGTCATTTTTCCAAAAGCCCAACCCCATGCGCACATTCCGATCCGTCACATTGTTCACGAGCCTCATCGCGTCCACATCGCTCCACGCCGCCGACGCGCCGAAGCCGAACGACAAGCCGAAGCGCACCGGTGCAGCCGGCCCGAGACACGCCGTCCTGCTCTCCCGGTCCCGCGATTCTTGCAAGATGGTACGAATCCGCATGTGAGCGGAGAATTTGAATCTTAGCGGGCTCGCAACAGCGCAACAGTCGCCCTACTTCTTCTCCCGCTCGACGACCAACGCCGACCACTCCGGCGACTCGGTGATTTCCAATTTCCCCTCCGGCGCGCGCTGGATGCGGATCGCCGCGTGCCACTCCGCCGCGAGCTTTAGCGCCTCCTTCGGGCCGATGACGCTGCATGCCGTCGAGATTCCCGCGGTGAGTCCGTCCTTCGCGATCACACTCACGAGCGCGTGATCGGTGAGCGGGCGTCCCGTGCGCGGATCGAGGATGTGCGAGAGGCGCTTGCCGTCAGCGTCGAAGCGCTGGTTGCGGTCCCCGCTTGTCGCGATGGCTGCATTCGCAATCTCGATCACGATCGGCGCGGGCGCGGCATCGTCGAGATCGAGCCCGACCACTTCGATGCGCCAGCCCTTCCGCCCTGGCGGCGGATCGCCCAACGAGATGTCCCCGCTTCCCGCGACCATCGCGCGCGGGCAGCCGTTTGCACGGACGGTCTTCAACGCCTCGTCTGCCGCAAAGCCCTTCGCGATCGAGCCGACATCGAGCCGCATGTCCGGCATGAGCAACTCGACCGTGTGCGCCTTCTCATCGAGCCGCACTTTTTTCCAGCCGACGCGCGCCGTCATCTCCGCGATCCGCTCCGGCGAAGGCAGTTCGTGCTTGCGTCGCGCATTGCGCCACATGCCCGTGAGCGGCCCGCACGTCACGTCGAACGCGCCATCCGTCCGCGCCGCGAGCACCTGCGCGCGGGAGAGCACAGCCCACAGTTCGTCGCTCACCATCACCGCCTGTCCCGAGCCCGAAGTGCGCGAGAGCCGCACCAGTTCCGTGTCATCCTCGTAGTCGCTGAAGATCCGGTTCAGCGCCTCCACACGCGCAAAGCCCGCCTCCGCCGCACGCTTCGCCGCATCCTCATCCGCCGCATACAGCGTGATGCGAAACGGCACGCCCATCTCGGCCTTTTCAAAGACGAACTTTTCCAACCGCTCGTCGTCGCGCGCGACACTCACGCACGAGAGCAGCACTGTCGCCGCGAGGGAAAGAAATGCCCGTCGTAAAATCACAGCAGCGACATCTGCGGCGGCATCGCGTCCAGCGCCTTCTGTGCGGCCTTCTTCCCCCGGGGCTTGCCGTGCTTCGGCGGAGCGGGGGCTTCGGCGAGGGTGGGGTTGCCTTCGGCGTTCAGCTCGTGGTGTTCGAGGTTGCTCAGGACTTCCTTGGCGCGGGCGATGACTTTTTGCGGCAGGCCGGCGAGGCGCGCGACCTGGATGCCGTAGCTCTTGTCCGCGCCGCCCTTGATGATTTTCCGCAGGAAGATGATCTGATCGTTCCATTCGCGCACGGCGACGTTGTAGTTCTTCACGCCGCCGCGCGTGATTTCGAGTTCGGTCAGCTCGTGGTAGTGCGTGGCGAAGAGCGTGCGGCATTTGATCGCGTCGTGCAGATATTCCGCGACGCTCCATGCGATGCTGAGGCCATCAAAGGTCGAGGTGCCGCGTCCGATTTCGTCGAGGATCACGAGCGAGCGAGCGGTGGCGTTGTTGCAGATGTTTGCGGTCTCGTTCATCTCGACCATGAAGGTGGACTGCCCTCGTGAGAGGTCGTCGTTCGCGCCCACGCGCGTGAAGATGCGATCGGCGAGCCCGATCTCCGCGCTCTTCGCGGGAATCCACGAGCCGATTTGCGCCATGAGCACGAGCAGCGCGACCTGCCGGATGTAGGTGCTTTTGCCCGCCATGTTTGGGCCGGTCAAAATGAGCAGCCGGTTCACGGTGTCATCGAGCGCGACGTCGTTCGGCACGAATTTCTCCTCGATGAGCGATTGGTCGAGCACGGGATGCCGTCCGTCCTCCACGCGGATGCGCAGGTCGTCGGAAAGCGCCGGCTTGCAGTAGCCGAAGAGCCGCGCGGTCTCCGCGAGCGCGGACAAAACATCGAGCGTCGCGACGGAGGCGGCGGTCTGCTGAAGCGATGCGAGTTCGCGCATCACTTCGTCGCGGAGCTGAACGAACAGCTCGTGTTCGAGCGCCTTGCCGCGCTCGTCTGCGCCGAGGATTTTGCTTTCGACCTCCTTCAGCTCGGGCGTGATGTAGCGCTCGCCGTTTGCGATGGTCTGCTTGCGGTGCCAAGTCGGCGGCACGAGCGAGAGGTTCGATTTTGTGACTTCGATGAAGTAGCCGAAGACGCCGGTGTAGCGGATTTTCAGCGACTTGATTCCCGTTTCTTCGATGACCTTTTGCTGGAGCTGCGCGATCCAGTCCTTGCCTGCGCGGGACGCGTTGCGCAGCTCGTCGAGCGGTGCGTGCCAGCCGTCGCGGAAGATGCCGCCTTCCTTCGTGACCGCGGGCGGTTCGTCCACAATGGCCTTCGTGAGAAGCTCGACGATGTGCGGGAGTTCGTGGAGCTGCGTGAGGAGGATTGCGGCAAGGGAATGCGGCGAGGTGACTGGTGACTGGTGACTGGTGACTGGTTGCGCAAGCGAATGCGCAGCGTCACCACCAGATGCGTTGCCTTGGATGTTGGATGTTGTCCCAAACAGCGCGCCACCTTCCTTGCGCAACAGCGCTCCGAGATCGGCGCGGAGCTGAGGGATTTGTTCGAGCGAGGTGCGCAGCACCATGAGGTCGCGTCCATTTCCGCCGGTCTGCGTGAGGCGTCCGACAGTGCGCTCGAGGTCGCGGATGCCTTTCAGCGTCTCTCGCATGTTGCCGAGGATGAACGCATCGCCCAGCAGATCGCCGATGAGATCCTGCCGTTCGCGCAGCACGGCGAGATCGCACAGCGGATGCAGGATCCAGTCGCGCAATTTCCGCGCGCCCATCGGCGTGTGCGTGCGGTCGAGGCAGCCGAGCAGCGAGGTGTCGCGCGCGCCGCCGCGGCTCTGCGTGAGCTCGAGGTTCGCCTGCGTCGCGGCGTCCACGGTCATGAACTGCGAATTGCGGTACACAGTGAGCCGCGCGACGTGGCTCAGCGAACGGCGCAGCTCCTTGAGGTATTGCAGGATCGCGCCCGCGGCACTCTGTGCGGCGTGCATTTCGGCGCAGCCGAAACCGTCGAGCGACTGCACGCGGAAATGTTCGCGCAGCGCGTAATACGCCTGTTCGGAGAGGAACGTGTAGCCCTCGCGGGGCTGGATGCGTCCGGCATCGCGGTAAAGTGCGACGTTCTCCTCGGCCACGAGCACCTCGGAGGGCTGCACGCGCGCGAGCTCGTCGGCGAGTTCCTTTTCATCCGCCAGCTCGGTGAGGCGGAAATCGCCGGTCGTAAGATCGAGGAATGCAAACCCGTGCCCGCCATTTTTCCCGGGATGGATCGCGGCGAGGTAATTGTTCCGCTTCGCATCGAGCATCTGCAGATCCGCGATCGTTCCCGGCGAGACGATGTGCGTGACTTCACGCTGCACGATCTGCCCCGGCTTCGGCTCGCTCACCTGATCGCAGATGGCCACGCGCTTGCCGGCCTTGATGAGCCGGCGCACGTAATTCTCCTGCGCATGGTGCGGGATGCCGCACATCGGCGTGCCGTTGCGCTGCGTGAGCGCGACATTGAGTATGCTCGCGGCGGTCTTCGCGTCGTCGAAGAACATCTCGTAAAAGTCGCCGAGCCGGAACAGCAGCAGCGTGTCCGGCGGCAGGGCGCGCCGGATGCCGTGGTATTGCTGCATCATCGGTGTGAGTGTCTCGGCCATTGCAAGCGAGCGTAACGGCGCGGTGCGCGTCGGCAAGCCGTGCGGTTGGCGGGGGATGATGTTTTTTGAAAAATGCCGGTTAAGAGTCTGTCAAGATACCGGGCATGCATCACGCAAAGGCCGCAAAGGCCGCAAAGGGCGCGAAGGCTCCTCGGGGGAAAGCCTCCTTTGCGTCCTTCGCGGACTTTGCGTGAGAATTTTTCAAAAGGCTCTTAATGATGCCGCCTTGGACAAAACGCTTGCGGCCTGCATTCTCGCGCCATGCCCAGATTTGCCCGCGTCCTCCTCGATGATTCCGCCGGGCGGGTCTTTGACTACGCGATCCCGGAGGCCGTCGGCGGTGCGTGCGCCGTCGGCAGCCGCGTGCGCGTGCCGGTGCGGATGCGCGCAGTGCTCGGCACGGTCATCGCGATTTCGGAGACGACGGAGGCCGAGGGCATCCGCGACATCTCGGAGGTAATCAGCGACGAGCCGGCGATGAGCGCGCAGCTCATCCGCCTCGCGGAATGGGTCGCAAACTACTACTGCTGCCCGCTCGAGGCTGCGCTGCGGAGCGTGTTGCCCGGCGTGATCCGCAAGGC
>BJFP01000319.1 GCA_014189875.1 Verrucomicrobiota bacterium
GTGTGGTGGGGAAGATCGCGGCATCGAAAAAGCCAGTCGAGCAATGGCTGGAGGATGCGTATCTCGCGGCGCTCGGGCGGTTGCCGTCTGCGGCGGAGAAGGCCGCAGTGTCACGCGCGCTGGCGGAGGCGAAGGACGATGCGCGTCCGGTGATGGAGGATGTCTTCTGGGCGCTGATGAGCAATCGGGAGTTTATCTTCAACCACTGAGAGCGACCTAAAGAGTCGGCGGCGCTAAAGGAACACAGCCATCGTGCCTGTGCGGCCCGCGGGTATCTTGCCTGCACTGCCCGGGCTGCTGCCATCCTTGAGTCTTAAGGAGGCTGCCGGGAACGAAGGCGCGTAGCGCCGATACAACAGTAGCCCCGGGTGACGAGTCCGCGAGGAAGCCGGGGATTGCGCCCAGTATGGAAAACGCCGCAGGGCGGCGACTCAAGCGTTGCCCCCCGGAAGCTGTGCCGCCGCTACGCGGCTTTGATCTTGTCTGCCTTCGATCCCCGCGCTCGCTGCGCTCGCACGGGGCTACTTTTGTCGAGGTGCTACGCACCTGCGCGCCTCATGTTTCAAAGAGGCCTTTCTTATTTTGAATGATGTTCGACAGGCAGGATGCCCATCGTCCGAGCAGGCTCGGAAGCCTGTGATCCGAGGCTGCGTTCATTTCATCGTCGCGAGTGCTTCGGTGGCGAGTTTGTGAGCGCCGGATTTTTTGGCGGCAATGGTGGCGGCTTTGGTGAAGTCGGCGCGGGCTTCGTCCTTCCGGTCGAGCGCGAGCAGCGCGGTGGCGCGGTTGCAGAGGATGTAGGCGTCGGTCGGTGCGAGGGTCAGTGCGGCGTCGAAGGATTCGAGGGCTTCGGCATTTCTGCCGAGGAGGATCAGGGTGTCTCCGCGGCGGCTGTGGGCTTTTGCGAAGAGTGTGGCGGATTGCGGCTGCTCGGCGGGGAGGCAGTCGGAGATGGCGCCGAGAATGAGGTCGCAGGTCTGGAGTATGGCGTCCGCGCGCGGCGTGGCGGATTTTTTGTCACGGAGTTTTTCCTTCACCTGATCGAGCAGCGTGGCGAGCGGTACGGAGGGCGCGGCGGGGAGGCCGTTCTTGCGGACGTAGCGGCGGAGGGATTCGATGCAGCCCGCAGCGTCGCCGGTGGCTGCAAGCTTGTTGATTTCCGCGAGCGTGGGGATGCGGACGGGCTGGCCTTTCGGGATTGCTTCCTTCTCCGGCTTTGCCGCGGGCGCTGGGCCGGCGAGGAAGATGTCGTCGCCGACGAGGCGCGAATATTCCGCGGGGATCTGCGCGCCGCCGGAGCGATCCATCACGCCGGCGCGCGTGCGCTTGAAGACCTGCTCGATCGTGAGTCCCGGCGTGCGCAGGTGCGTGATGAGTTCGGCGGTGTAGATGCCGTTCGCGCCCTCGCCGTCGGAGGCGGCGCGTCCGGCGTCGGTGGAGAATGCGATGAGCGATCCTGCGGGCGGGTTCATCTCCACGAGGCCGCCCGTCTTCGCGGCGTCGCGCAGCGCGGGGTTGCGTGCGAGGGGCGTGCTGCGGCAGGCGTCGAGGATGACGAGGTTGCACGCGACGCCGGTATTGCTCATTTCGGCGACGGCCTGCTCGGCGTTGAAAAGTTTCGTCTCGGCGAGGAGACGTCGCGCGGTGTCGTCCGCGGCGTCGGGCTTATAGCCGGATCGGACGGGGATGAGATAATTTGCGCCTGCGACGGAGATGCCGTGTCCGGCGAAATAGAAGAGGCCGACTTCCGCGCCGCGGAGTTTCGTGCGGAATTTCAGCATGGCCGCGAGTAGTTTGTCGCGCGTCACATTCGTCTCCTCGATGACGGTGAAGCCGAGCGCGCGGAGTGTCTTCGCCATCGCGTTCGCGTCGTTCACCGTGTTGCGCAGCGGGCCGACGGCGGCCTCGTAGCGGCTGTTGCCGATGACGAGCGCGACACGCCGCGTCGTATCCGCAGCATGCAGGTTCAGCGTGAGCGCGAGCGCGCAGATCACAGCGGAGAAAATGCGGATGCAGTGGGTGATTGTCACGGGGGCGGGTGCCGCGTAGAACGCCGAATCGCGGGGCGCATTGCAAGCCGCCTCACGGCTGTCTCCGTCTTATTCTTAACCTTATTCGTAATCTTCATCCCGCGCGACGCGCCAGTGCGCGGGGGAGGATTAAGATTACGATTGCGAATAAGATGGAGAAGGCAGGCCGCCGCGCTGTACTGCCCTGCATTTTCAAAATGATTCTCCCTCGCACACCCTGCCTCGCCAGCGTCGTGATGCTCCTCGCTGGCTGCGCCGCCACGAAGAACAGCACGACGCTCACGCCCGGTGATCCTGCTGCGCCGTCGCAGGTCACGCCGAGTGAGGCGCTCGCGATCGCGCGCAAGCTTGCGTCACACGAGTGGCGTCCCTTTTCCAAAAACATCCTGCACGGCAAAGATCGCACGGGCGTGCTCGTGAACACGCCGGATGCTGGATTTCGCACGCCGCCCGAGCGCCCCGGCTGGTGGCTGCCGGGCCAGGTGAACACGGGAGTGCCCTACAAGTGGGGCGGCTTCGATGATCCCGCGTCATTCGACACCGCCATCGCGAACGGTCTCGCGGCCGGCGACGTCGCCACGCCTGTAAAGCGTCGCTTGGACAAGGCCGCGGTGAGCGGGCATGCCGCGGGCGTGGATTGTTCGGGCTTCGTGTCGCGCTGCCTGAAATTGCCGGTGGTGCATGACACTTCGGAGCTGCCGTCCGTCTGCAACGTGCTGCCGTCCGCGGGCGAACTGCGCCCCGGCGACCTGCTGAACATCCCGCACCGCCACGTGCTGCTCTGCGCGGGATGGGCGACTCCCGATCGCGCGTGGATCTATTTTTACGAAACGGGCGGCGCACCCGAACACTGGCGCCCCGGCCTCAAGCAGGCGCCGCTCGATGCGCTCCTCGCGCTCGGCTACGTGCCGCTCCGATACCGCGGCATGGCGACCGGGCCGCGCACCGACGGGAAGCAGGTGCTCACGCGCGCCGTGCTTTCATCCGCGGCGGTGGTGAGCAAGCCGGCCATCGGCGAGCCGTGAGGTGAAATTCGCAGCGACGCGAGGGCCGTGCCTCGGGCTACACGGCGGTTTTCCTTTTCTTGTTCGCGGAATGCGTCTTCGCGACGATTTCGAGGTGGCTCTTTCCCCCGTGTTTCACCTTTGCCTTCATCCCGATTCTCAAGTCGGCGAGATGCTTGTGTTTCTGCTTGTCCACGGTGACGGATGCGTGGCGCGCAGTGAAGGTCTGCGACTTCCCGGTCTTCTTTTCAGTGACCGTGTTCGTGTGCTCTTTGGCGTTCACGGAGGTGATCTTTTCATGGAATGCCTGCGACTTCGCGGCGGCGACGGCATGGGCCGGGATGAGAAACACGACGGCGGCGAGGACGGAGAGGAGGAATGTTTTCATATTCTTTCAGCAAAACAGCAGTGGAATGCTGATGCGGGACAAGACGAATGTGCGTGCGATGAAATCGCAAAAACGCCCGAGTTCGCTGCGACTATTTTCCTTCGCGGGCGAGTTCTTCACCGCGGCGGTAGCTCGCGCGGAAATGATCGGCGAGTTCCTTCGCGAGGCGGACCTGCGCGATTTTTGGCGCACCGCTGGCGACGGCGTCGCGGATGCGCGTGGAGACGGCGGCGTAGTCCACGGCGCTCACATCCTCGAATGCGGCGAGCGCCTCGGGCGGGAATTTTCCGGTGTGCTGTTTTGCCCCGCAGAGGGCGGACCATGCGGCGGTGAGTTCGCTGTGCGTGTCTATGCACATCACGCGGACGACGAATGCGATCGCATTGAAATACGGCGCTGTGCGCGTGCCGACGTAGGTGAAATGCTTCGCGGCCTCGTATGGCAGCACGTCGGGGTCGCTGCGCATCGTGCGGAAATTTTCGCCGTAAAGTTCCGGAAGCATGGGCAGGCGGCGCAGTGAGCGCTGGCGCGGGCCGCCGGGCGCGCCGGCTTTCCAACCCCAGATTTTTTGTCCACCCTTGTCCTCGCCGCTCATCACGAACTCGATGAACTTTTTTCCAAGCTCAGGATGTGGTGCGCCGCGGAGCAGTGCGATGGGGTCGGTGCCGTATGAGGTGCCACCTTTTGCGTCGGTGTAGCCGACGCGGGAGCTGCCGTCGGCGCGGCGGACGGTCTCGCTCTGGAAGCGTCCGTAGAAATCAATCGTCATGCCCGCGGCGGCTTCGCCAGCTTCCACATCGAGCGCGATTTTTGAGGAGGAATCGGTGAAGTAACGCGCGTTCGCGCCGATGCGCTGGAGCAGTCGCATTGCGCGGGCCCAGCCTTCGTGGGTGATGCGCGCCTCGTTCGCGCCGGATTCTGCGGCGACGATGTTCATCTGCTGCTGCACGAGCATTTCAAGGGCCTTGTTTGCGGAGCCGCTCTGGACGGGATTCGCGATGGCGAGCGAGCGGAAGTAGCGCGGGTCGGCGAGGTCGCCCCACTCGTGCGGTTCGGGGAGGCCGAGGCGCGTGAGCTGGTCGCGGTTGTAGGCGATGCCAAATGCGCCGAGCGTCGTGCCGAGCCAGCGGCCTTGCTCGTCGTAGTAAGGCTCGCCGCCGAGGACGGGCGGGATGGATTTTTCCACGCCGAAAACCTCCGGGTGCGCTGCGATGTAGCCGCAGTCCACGAGCAGGCCGAGGGAGGCCATCTTGATGAAATCGAACGAGCCGCCGCCGAAAAATACGTCAATCTTCGCGCCGACATTTGAGGCGAGAAATGCGCGCCGCGCGGCCTGGCGCTGCGTATCCGTCGTGGGCGAATCCGCGGGGATCGTGCGCGGGTCGAGGCAGCCTTCCTTTGCGTCGTTGTCCCATTTTTTTCCGAGAGCGCCTTTCCAGTGCGCCTCGAATGCCGCGCTGTATGCGCTGTTCAGATACAGCGTGCTCTCGCTGGTGCCGCCGGGCGTGAACCATTCCACGACGACGGTGCGGCCCGTCTTCGCGCGGTACCATT
>BJFP01000320.1 GCA_014189875.1 Verrucomicrobiota bacterium
CTGCTAAATGAGCCGCCGCTCCAGACGCCATGAGCCCGCGCCTCCCCGGTGTCACGCGATGGGTCGGGCAGCCGCGCGAGGCTGCGCGCCACGGGAGGGGAATTTTTTTCGGATCTGCAAACTCCAAGCCGCAAGCGTGTTGGCAGCGAGTAGCAATCCTCCAATAAAGTGAGAACCCGACGCATCCTCCATTCCGAGAACCGTGGCTCTGAAAATCCCCCGTGTGTGCGCCTCCGGCTCGCCGCACAGCCACATTATTCCTCCGGGGAATGCGTCGCGCCGCACCTGCCGCCGCATTGCTCACGCTCGCATCCGCGAGCTGCCGCGGGGAGGATCGCAAGCTGGCGGAAACCCACGAACTGCTCAAGCTAGGGCTGGAGGATCTGATGAAGGTCCGGGTGACAACCGTGTCGCGCGACGAAAGCACGGTCGGGCGATCACCGGCGGCGGTCTTCGTGATCGATCAGGAGCAAATCCGCCGCTCCGGCGCGACGGCGCTCCCCGAGCTGTTCCGCATGGTGCCGGGCATGAGCGTGGCCAGCGTGGATGGCAACAAATGGGCCGTCGCCTCGCGCGGATTCAACAACCGCTTCGCAAAAAATCTCCTCGTGCAGGTGGACGGGCGCACGGTGTATGCGCCGCTCACCGCGGGCGTTTTCTGGGACACGGTGGATTACCCGCTCGCGGACATCGAGCGCATCGAAGTCATCCGCGGATCGGGCGATGCGCGTCGGCCAGGTGAAGCATCCGTGGCCCGTGAGCAAGGGCGGCGACCGCTACCGGCGCGGCCTCTACACCTTTTTCTTCCGAGGGAGTCCGCATCCCGCGCTCACGGTCTTCGACTCGCCCGACTCGATCACGACCTGCACGCGGCGGCTCCGCAGCAACACGCCGCTACAGGCGCTCACGCTGCTGAATGACACCGCGTTCTTCGAGTTCGCGCAGGCAATGGAGAAGCTAATCGCGAAGGACGGGATCGAAATGGCGTTCCGCCGCTGCGTCGCGCGCAAACCGGCAGCGAAAGAGATCGAGCGCCTGCGCAAACTCGACTCGCTCACCGCAGCGCGCGTCCTTTTGAACCTCGACGAAACAATCACCCGTGAATGATTCCCAGACGATGAGCCCTTTGCAGTCACTCACACGCCGCCATTTTTTCAGCCAGTGCTCGATGGGCCTCGGCTCCGTCGCTCTGGCCTCGCTGCTGAATGACGGCACGCTGCTCGCCGCGCCGTCGCCCGCCGATCCGCTCGCACCACAGAAGCCGCATTTTCCGCCGAAGGCGAAGAATGTGATCTACCTCTTCATGGCGGGCGGCCCTTCGCAGCTCGATCTCTTCGACTACAAGCAGAAGCTCGTGGAACTGAATGGTCAGGAAATTCCGAAGAGCTACCTCGAAGGAAAACGCTTCGCCTTCATGAATTCGAGCCACGGCGTGAAGCTGCTCGGCACGCGGCGCAAGTTTGCGCAGCACGGAAAATCTGGCGCGTGGATGAGCGATCTTCTGCCGCACACCGCGGGCATCGCGGATGACATCAGCATCGTGACCTCATGCTCGGCGGACCTCTTCAATCACGCGCCGGCGAAACTTTTCATGAACACCGGCAGCGGGCAATTCGGCCGGCCGAGCATGGGCGCGTGGGTGACGTACGGGCTCGGCAGCGAGTCGCGCGATCTGCCGGGCTTCGTCGTGCTGAAGAGCGGGCCACGCGGCCCTCGTGGCGGCGCGGTGAACTGGGCCAGCGGGTTTTTGCCCACGACGTTTCAGGGCGTGTCGCTGCGCGGACAGGGCGAGGCGATCCTCGATCTCTCGTCGCCAGCCGGCATCACGGCGGAGAAGCAGCGTGCGACGATTGATGCCGTGCGCGATCTGAACCTCGCGCGCCTCGTCGAGACCGGCGACCCGGAAATCCAGACGCGCATCAACGCCTACGAGATGGCCTACCGCATGCAGTCGAGCGCGCCGGAACTGATTGACATCAGCGGCGAGAGCAAGGCGACGCTCGATCTTTACGGCGTGGATCCGAAGCAGGCGTCGTTCGCGCGGAACTGCCTCCTCGCGCGCCGTCTCGTCGAGCGCGGCTCGCGGTTCGTGCAGCTCTACCACACGAATTGGGACAGCCACGGCGGAAGCGGCGAGACGCTCGAAAAGGACTTCCCGCAGCGCTGTGCGGAAATTGACAAGGCGTGCGCGGGGCTGATCCGCGATCTCAAATCACGCGGCCTGCTCAAAGACACGCTCGTCGTATGGGGCGGCGAATTCGGACGCACGCCGATGGGCGAAAGCCGCGAATTCACCGGGCGCAACCATCACATTGACGCGTTCACGATGTGGTTCGCCGGCGGCGGCGTAAAAGGCGGACAGACCATCGGCACGACGGACGAACTCGGCTTCAACGCCGTCGAGGATCGCGCGCACGTCCACGATCTGCACGCGACAATCCTACACCTGCTCGGCCTCGATCACACGAAGCTCACCTTCCGTTTCCAAGGCCGCGACTTCCGCCTCACCGACGTGCATGGAAATGTGATCCGCAAGATGCTCGCGTGAGCAAGCGGCATCACGGATCGCGCGTGATGCGTCCGCGCACGTAGCCGCTGTCCGCCGGGGCCTTATACCGGGCATCGATCACGACCAGCGGCCCTCGTCGCCCGCCTTCCACACATCGTCACCCGTCAGCATCGTCACGCGGCGCACGCCCGTCTCGCCGCCGGTGCGCCGCTCCATCATGCAATCGAGCGTTTCGGGCGCGTGGAAAAAGTACACCTCGGACAACGAGCGATCGTAACCGAACGCGACGAACCCTTCCTTGTTCGGCGTCCCGAGAGGCATCTCCATTTCCGGCCTGCGCCACGTCACCGGCAGCGACGAATCCGCCATGAGGCCGAATTTCATCCGCCGCGCACCATCCGCCATCTCCTTCGCCTTGCGATGATCATACGAAAGAGCTTTGTCCACAAACACCGGCACCACGCACCCCACAGCCTCGAACGCTGCCACGATCTCCATGAACTTCTCGTGCCGAGGATAGAGGATCTGTCCGAGCCCGTTCACCGGATAGTCGCCGTGCTCGATCACCAGCAGCACCGCATCCACATCCACTTTGCCCTTTCCGCCGAGCGCATTGGCGACCGAGTTGCACCGTTCAAAATGGAACCGCTGCGGATCGTGCGGGGGATTTCATCGCGTCCAAACGTAGAGCAGCAACGTGCGCCCTCGACAATCTTTCCTCCCCGGCATAACGGCATCGTTCACGGAATTCTCCCATCACCCCCATTGCCCGATATTTTTTGCGAAAAATGAACTCCCTCATGTTCCGCGGATTGCTCGTGCTGATCGCGATCCATCCACATTTCCTCGCGGGAGCGGAGAAGGGTAACTGGCCGTCCTTTCGCGGCCCGCACGCCTCCGGTGTGATGAACGGAACGAACCTGCCGGACAAGTGGGACGTGGCGACTGGCGTAGGCATCCGTTTCAAAGTCGCGATCCCCGGCCTTGCCCATTCGAGTCCGGTCATCTGGGGCGACAACCTGTTCCTCACCACCGCGGTGAGCAGCCAGGCTGATGCCTCGTTCAAGCCCGGCCTCTACGGTTCGGGCGAGGCATCCGAGGACCGCTCGGTGCATGAATGGCAGCTCCTATGCTTGGATAAGAAGACCGGCAAGATTCTCTGGACTAAGACCGCTACCAAAGGCACTCCGAAGGACAAGCGCCACATCAAGGCCACTTATGCCAACGCAACCCCTGCCACCGACGGCGAACATGTGGTCGCGCTGTTCGGTTCCGAGGGACTTTTTGCATACACGGTCGGAGGCGAGCTCCTTTGGAAGAAGGATCTCGGGCGCATGGATGTCGGCGCCTATGATCTGCCGGATTATGAATGGGGAGCGGCCAGCTCGCCAATCATCCATGATGGCAAAGTCATCGTGCAATGCGACCAGCAGAAAGGCTCCTTCCTGCTCGCCGTGGATCTGAAGACCGGCAAGACCGTCTGGATGACGCCACGCGACGAACTTCCTTCGTGGGGAACGCCCACTGTTTACCATGGCAAGGCCCGCGCGGAACTAATCACCAACGGCTCCAATTTCATCCGCGGCTACGATCCTGCGACTGGCAAGGAACTCTGGCGGCTCGGTGGCAGCTCCAAGATCACCGCACCGACCCCTGTGTTTTCCGACGACCTGATCATCGTGGCAAGCGGGCGCGGCCCGGAACGCCCAGTGTTTGCCATCCGCCCCGGTGCGGTCGGCGACATCACGCTGCAAGCCGGCGAGACTGGGAATACGTCGGTCGCATGGCGCAGTGCACGGCGCGGAGGCTACATGCCCACGCCGCTCATCTATCGGACTG
This sequence comes from Verrucomicrobiota bacterium, assembly GCA_014189875.1. GTDB lineage: Bacteria > Verrucomicrobiota > Verrucomicrobiia > Chthoniobacterales > Chthoniobacteraceae > SXWH01. The sequence goes on from BJFP01000320.1 coordinate 4,349, forward strand.
AAACTTATGTGCTGAATAACGATGGCGTACTCGCTTGCTTCGATTTGAAAACCGGAACCGAACACTATGTGGAGCGGGTGCCTCACCGCTCATTCGGCTTCAGCGCATCGCCGGTGGCTGCCGACGGGAAGCTTTATCTTGCGGGCGAAGACGGCCTCATCTTCGTCCTTGATGCTGGCACCAGACTGAAGCTTCTCGCAGTCAATCCACTTGGCGAACCCCTAATGGCCACTTTGGCGCTCTCGGATGGCATGATGTATGTCCGCGGCAGCAAGCATCTGTTTGGCATCGGAAAATGACACGCGCGCGCAACCATAAACCCAAAACATGCCATGCAGCTTGAGAGCGTGCCGTCTCTGAGCACCAAAGGTGCGTGCCATGCCAGCCCAGGGCACCGCCCTGAGTTAGTGTGTGGAGATAACAAAGCCCTGAAGAGACGCCACGATGGCAGGCCCCTTCAGGGCTCTGGCTCATTTGTGGCGGTGCCCCAGGGCGTTGCCCTGGGCTGGTATGACGACGGGCCGTTGGCCCTCTGGCCGACGCAAGTCAAAGCGCACGCCGTTTTCCAATAACCAATACTCCATCCATGAAACTATCCAGACTC
>BJFP01000321.1 GCA_014189875.1 Verrucomicrobiota bacterium
AAGCGCGAGGAGCAGGTTGCCATTCGGAAGCACGAAGCCGTCGCGCGTTCCCGCAGGGTAGCTCCAGAGCGGCTTGCCGTCGTTCGAGAGGATCGCCGTTTCGGCTCCGGCGATGAAGAACGAGTGGGTGATTTTCGACGGCTCGGAATCGGCGGCGAAAACGGTGGACGTGAGGGCGAGGAGGGACAGGAGGGATTTGCGCATCTGCGATGAGCGTCACAGTATTCGATGGGTGTCAGCGACGGAAGCGCTGGCTTCCAAATTCCCATTCCGACTGGGTGGTTTCTGCAAGACACTTTGGCATCACGACGGCGCGCTGATCGCGCCACGTCAGCGAAAATCAACGCTGTGAATCGCGACGCCGCGCGGTTGAAACAATGATGAACTCCATGACACGCATCCTCGCCCCGTTCCTCCTCGCCGCCGCGCTCCTCGCCCACACGCAAGCGCAGACGGCCACGCCCACGAAGCGCAGCATCCCCTACGCCGACGACGGCCACGCGCGCCACGTCCTCGACATCTACGCGCCGCCGAACGCCAAGAACCTCCCCGTCGTCTTCTGGATCCACGGCGGCGGCTGGCAAGCGGGCGACAAATCCGACGTCGGCGTGAAGCCGCAGTGGTTCATGGAAAAAGGCTTCGTCTTCGTCTCCACGACCTACCGGCTGCTGCCCGAGGTGGACATGGCCACGCTCATCCGCGACGTCGCGAAATCATTCGGCTGGGTCGCGAAACACATCGCCGAATACGGCGGCGATCCGAAACGCATCCTCGTCGGCGGCCACTCGGCCGGCGCGCAACTCGCCGCGATCCTCTGCACCGACGACCGCTACCTGAAGGCCGAGGGCGCTTCGTTCGACTCGCTCATCGGCAGCGTCCCGGTGGACGGCGACACGTATGATGTCCCCGCGATCATCGAGACCGCCGAGACCCGCCTGCGCGCGCATCACTTCCCGCCGCGCGTGAACGGCCACCGCGAAAAATTCGGCATCACACCCGAGAACCACAAGAACTTCTCCGCCGTCACGCACGTCGCAAAAGGCAAAGGCATCCCGCCCTTCCTCATCCTGCACGTCGCCGATCATCCCGACACCACCGCGCAAGCCCAGCGCCTCGGCGCAGTGCTGAAGGAAGCAGGCATCCCGACGAAGCTCTTCGGCGGCAAGGGAACCAATCACAGCAAGCTGAACAACGACCTCGGCCTGCCCGATGATCCCGCGACGAAGGTGCTGAGTGAATTCGTCGCCGCGATTTTGAAAAAGTGACAACGCTGCTCCTGCCAAAAAACAACCCGGCTGGCTGACGAACAAGCCAGAGGCAAAACGAGCCAGCCGCGCGAGGGCTGTAAGCCCTTTTACGCGGCGCCCACCCCCGGACCACGGCAGCAAAATAACATGCGTCCTGGAAGATCCGCCGGAAAGGATCAAGTCCAATGGGCGAGACGAACGCTGCCTAATGTTTAGGATGAAACCCGAACTGAAATAGCTTCGCCCTTTGCAGGCACGGGCAATCCGTAGCGTCGTGCAGTACCTGGGTCTTCATCCTGATGACCTAAGACAAGTATGCCTTCCTTCAGGAGCGGGGCACGGGCGTCGCGCATACGTTTCATGGGGTCGAGTTGCCGCGCCACGGTTTCGAGTGCGTTGCGATTGATGATGCGGCCTTGCACGAGGCGGAACAGTTCGTTCACACGGGACTGCCCGCTGCGGTGCCGCATGATTTGGCGGCGCGTTTCGTCGGTGATCGTGGAAAGGAAATTGGCGGGCAGGCGGCAAGTTTTAGTTCTTACCACTCACTGGCTTCAGATCTACTTCTCCCCAGTAAATGTCCATTGCTGAAGCAAGCACGGAATCCCAAGAAATATTCGCCCTGTCAGCCCAGTGGCGGAGATTGGTAAGCAGGTCTTTAAGGCACTCTTCACCCGAATCACAATACGTACGGGCTTGAAAGAGGCACAATGCTTGATCCGCCCATTCAGCACGCTTGTCGTTCATTTCATCTGGGTCTCGCTTTTCCATTTTGCAATTTGAAGAGGACGACATGATGTTCGTTAAACGAACACACGTCAACGCTTCTTCTGGTAGCAACCGGGTGATGTCACAGGCACCCAAAAAGAAAACCGAAAGCCGTAACATCATCGGCGAACGACTGCGCGAAGCTCGTCAGGTTTTCAAACCACCGCTAACGCAAGACCAGCTTTCGGGCCGACTTGCATCTGGGGGGACGCAACTGGACAGAGTCGCGATTGCCAAAATCGAAAGCGGGCTGAGGTGTGCCTTTGATTTCGAGGTGCGTGCTCTCGCGCTTGTTCTGAAGGTTGATGTTCGGTGGCTGCTGGGAATCGAAAAAACGGAGAAGACCCATGCAGTTTGACACTGCCTCATATCTGCGGAAGGCGACATCACGGGCAAAGTCTGATGTAGCGAACAAACTCATTAGCATGTTGCTGCATGAGATCAGCCGCCGGGTAGTTGATGTCGTAGGGATGGGCGTCACGGATGCGGCCTACGCTCGCGAGGTCGTTGCGACATTTGGGGATCGATGTGGCTATTGCCAGCGCGTGCTTGAGACGGGCCACACATCTGTGGAGCACATGGAAGGGATGAACCGATTTCGGATTGGTCTTCATGTGCCCGGAAACGTCATCGTGGCCTGCAAGCACTGCAACGGCTCGAAGCGACGAGACGATCAACTGCCGACGCTAATTTTGGCCGAATCCGGGTGGGAGTCTTTCCTCTCACACAATGGGACAAGATGCTCTCCTGGTTGTAAGACTTGCGCTTATTGGCAAGCCGTTTGGCCGGACATCGAACAGCGCACGGATGTTCTCCGCACTGCTGTGCAAAGGATCAAAACTTTCCGCGAGTCCTACAAATCGTCGAACGAATGGAGCATCCGCATTCGGGCCTCCATCAAAACCAAGGCGGACTTACTTTATCGAGAGTGCCAAAAATCAGCTCAACAGCAGATTCAAGTAATGGCTGCAGAGTTATTCCAAGAGCTGAACTAAAGAGTCTCGGGTAACAAGTCACGCTCGTCATCGGAACCAAGCTGCTTTCCCGCGACGGAGAAAGGTGGGCAGGGCACGCCGCCCGCAAAAAGATCCACGCCGCGATAAGGCTTCGCCGAGAATTCACGGACGTCGCCTTCGATGACGTTCCAATGAGGACGGTTCAGCTTCAGCGTCGCGCAGGCGTTTGCGTCGTATTCAATGAGTGCGAGGGCTTCAAATCCGACCTGCTCCAGTCCGAGCGCCTGTCCACCTGCTCCTGCACAGATTTCGATGCACGTCATCGGCTGTGGTTTTTTTGGCGGCTGCATATGTTGGGTTTGCCTGCGCTTTGCGGTAAGCAACGAAAGCATTTTGTGCAAGAAAATGCTCACCATTATTGAACAGAGCGCGATCCGGCGGTGGTCGCTCGTTCCGCGTTAAAGGGCTTTCAGCCCTCACGCGGCAGGCTCGCTCGATCCCCGGCTAATTTCCGGCAAAGCCTCCGGCTTGCTTCGGGCAGTGTGCGGCTCGCGGAGCGCGGGCTATTTCTCGTCGCCCTCCACCGGCGGGGCGGCGGGGACGCGGGCGAGGATTTCATCCACGCGCGGCCAGTCCACGCGGGCGGCGCGTTCGGCGATGGTGGGGCGGTGCGGGGTGTGATCGAGTTGCGCGGTAAGGGCGGCGGCGATGAGGCTGTCCACGGTGATGTGCTCGCGGGCGGCGAGGTCGCGGGCCTGGCGGGCGAGCGGTTCGGGAAGTTCGATGTGGAGCGTCATGGCGCGGGAATCATCGGCGCGAACTCGCGTGGCGGCAAGACATGGGACGCTCCGTGCTCTTGTCTCTGCTGGTCGTTGAAAGCGTGCGTTTGACCGGTTCGCGATCCTGCGGTTCAATGCGCGGCATGAGCATCACGATCGAACTGCCGCCGGATGTGGAGAAGCGCCTTGCGGGGCTGCCTGACCTCGGGCAGCGCGTGGCGGATTTTCTGCGCGGGCAGGCGGAGCAAATGGCCGCGCAGGCGGGGGCGGACAGTCCGCGGCTGCGCGCACTGGATGCGCTGCAAGCGCGGCTCGCGCTCGATTCAGGCAAGGCGGATGCGTGGACGGCGGCAGTGCGGGATGCACGACGCTGATGCGCGATGATTCATCTCGACACCAACTTTCTCATTCACGCGCTGCGGGCGGGCACGGATGAGGACGCGAAGCTGCGGACATGGATCGCGGAAGGCGAACCGGTCGGCTTGTCGGCGATGACGTGGGCGGAGTCTCTCTGCGGGCCGCTGGGCGATGACGACAAGGAACTCGCGGAGTCGCTGTTTCCGGGCATCGAGCCGATGACGCCCGTTGATTCGGCGAAGGGGGCCGAGCTTTTCAATGCAACGGGACGACGCTCGCGTTCGCTGGCGGACTGCCTCATCGCCGCCGCCGCACTGCGCGTCGGGGCGAAGGTGGCGACTCGGAACCGTACGGATTTCGAGCCGTTCATCGCACACGGGCTGGCGCTGGTTTAGCGGGATCCGGGGGTGGTCGCCGCGTAAAAGGGCTTTCAGCCCTCACGCGGCAGGCTCGCTTTAGTCCCGGCTTGTTCGTCATCCCTCCGGGCTGGAGGATGCGTCCTTCGCTTTCGGCCTCTGGATGGCGGTTCAGCTTTCGGAGCGGATCCTAATTTTCCAAAAGCCGCGCGGCGCTGGCGGTGAGCGTCCGCATTTGGCGGATGGCGATGGCGTTGAGCTTCGTGAGGCGTTCGCCGGTGGGGAGGGCCATGTGGATGAGTTGCCTCACTTCGTTCGCCCTGCGGGCAGCCTTCGGCTGGCTATCTCCGCTTCGCTCCGGTTCAGCGTTGAGGCTTTCGAGGTTGGCGAGGACGAGGAGCTGCTCGATGGTGGCGTGGTCGCGCATGTTGCCGTCGAGCCTGGGGTTTGCGTCGCGCCACTGGCGGGCGGTGTGGCC
>BJFP01000322.1 GCA_014189875.1 Verrucomicrobiota bacterium
AGTGTGATATTGCCGCCGAACTCGGCGCGCTGGAGCACGTTCCTGTCATCGAGAAAGAACTCCGCGGCGACATCTTCAGGGTTCCGATCGCTGCGCAACGTGAAGTGGGTCCACGTCTGCTTGCTGTCATCGCGCACGACCGCTTCCTTTCCCCTGCATTCGAGGCGATACGTCTCCTGCTGCCGTATCCGCATCTCAAATTCGCTGAAGACGCGATCGACGGACCATTCGCCACCTGCATCGCCTGGCAGCGCGGTGACGATGCGCATCAGCGAGAAAAGCGTCGCCGTGTTTGGCGGGTAATCGAGGATCTGGACCCTGCCTGCTCTCCCGGCGACACCTTCCCAGTTCACGGTCGCCTTGTTGTCGGCGACCGAAACGGTCTGCTGGCTCTGGCCTCGACGATTGAAGGAGTTTGCGGAAAACATCCGCTTCAACCGGAGCGTCGCGTTCCGTCCGGCAGTTGTCTGTCGGGCCAGCGAAAAGCTGTTCCCTTTTGTGTTCACGACTTCGTCCTCCAGGGTGAGACTGTCTCTTTCAACCACGGTTTTCATCGTGAAACGGCCGGTCACAGCGTCTTCACCATTGATGGTCTGGATGTAGTCGTATTCACGCAAGGCGGGGCTGCCAAAGCCGGCGAAGTCAACGCGCGCCTTCTCCAATGGCGGCGCCGGGGGCCGTTTCACTCGCTGGATATCATCCGGCGGAACGCCGACGGACAAGAGCGATGCCCGTGGCTGGAGGCAGAACTCGGACAAGGCGGAAACCGGGAAGCTCAGGTCGCCGAGAAGCGAATGACGGCAGGACACCGTGCCGTCCGCGAGCTTGAACGATTGCACCGTGAGCAATCCTCCCCCCGCCAGGCGCAGGCGGATCCCCGGCACGGGTGCCACGGACTTCCCGGCAAATTCGACCATTACCGCGCGGTTCAACGGGAACTCGAGGTCGTCCCCTTCGCACTTGACCCGAAGCTCCTCCGGTGTCGCGCCTTCCACGGTGCAAACCGTTTCGTCGCCATTGACCAGCAATACGACGTCCGAAGGCGGCTGTTCCGGCTCCGCGGGTTTGGGCGCGTCGCCCGATGGCGCCGCCGCCTGATTGGCGGACAATGCTTCCTTCGATTTCGCCATCTGTGGGACGGCGCCGACCCACGGAGCGATCCAGAGATTCGAGATGGTGACGGGCGCCTGGGCCACGATGCCGATCACTCTGCCGCGCTTCGGCGATGCTTTGCCGGCCTTGCGTGAAAATTCACCGACGAGCTTCCCATTCACGAACACCGCAAGCTGTCCCGTCTTGCGGTCTGTAATCAGGCGGAAACGGCGCGGCTTGTTTGGGTCGTTGAACGTTTCGAGGTCAGTTTGAATCTGCTGCGGCATAAAGCCTCCCCCTCTTTGGGGCGAGTTGTCGATAACCAAGAACTGGTTTCCATTGCATTGGATCTGGAAGCCGCCGCCCTGCATCGAGTCCGAAAAGAGTTGCAGTTGAAATGACATCAGCCCTCTTTTCACGGATACCTCGAAGCTGACTTCCAGTTTCTCAGGCAGGGCGGCAAGGCTCCGTCCGAGCATTTGGTTTCCCCCGTTGTTCCACTGGTTCTGTCCGATGTCTTGCATGCCAAATGCGCCGTCGAGATATCGCCAGCGGCTGAGCATCCCCGGGACGTTCGAGGCGAATCCTCCCGCGCCGCGCATCCACTTGTCCCGGTCTGCGACACCGTCCCATACGGACACGGAGCCGCCTGCGCCGAAGTAGAGGCTGCCCACGTTTGTCCTGTCCATCTGCAGCGTCCCCACAAGCGGCAGTTTGAAATGCACCTGCCTGCCGTCGAGTCCGGACAACGCGCCGGTGATCCAGTCGCCATTCCGAAGGCGGGCGACCGCGCTCACGCCGGCCCCTGGTGGAACAACGCTCCCTGCCAGCAGCACCCCGGCGACTCCCCCGACGCCAATTTCCACCACCCCGCCCTTCGCCGGACGCCACTTCATCGGGCCGTCCGTTCCGGCGCTGAACGCCGAGCCGCGCAGAATATCCCCATTCTTGAAAACGAGCCTGTCGCCGGCCCCGGTGGCCGCGAGTTCTTCCACCGTCCGCCCGGGCGGAAACTCGATGGACCGGATCGATTCCAGCGGCAGCGTGATTTCACCGGCGAAGGATGTCCGGACCGTGATGCGCCCTTCCTGGATCTCCACGGCGGCCGCTTCGAACTCTCCCCGCTGGGCGAGGCGAATCTTGCTGCCAGTCACCTTCCCCGGCGCTGCCGCGTCCGCGCCACCCAGGCGGATGAACAGCGCCTCCTTCCGCGCAAATTCCTTCCCTCCAAACTGCACCGCGTCCTGGCTGATCCCTTCCAATATTCCCGCCTGACGCCCGGCCGCGTCCGTCGAGAGCAGATCCTTTCCCTCCTCGGCAGGCTTCGCGTCCGGTTCGGCGTTTCCATCCCAGGGCCGGACTCGCAGCTTCGCGATGGTATATGCCGATTCCCCACCCCAGAATTGCGGCTGGAAGGTAAGCGAGCCCCCCGGTGGGATGTTCTTGTTTACCGGCACCGTCCAGTCCGCGACCTTCTTCCCGTCCACAAAGACAAGCAGCTTTCCAGAGCGCCGGTCCTGAAGGATGCGGTAACGCGCCAGCTTCGGCGCGTTTTTTTCGGCCGGAATTGTCCCCTGAAAATTCTTGGAGGTCCGTCCGTCGAAAGCGTTGGCCGATATGTTGGTGGGCTGTATTTGCAGTTGGATATGACCGGATGGAGAATTACCGGGATCCGCCCCGGTGGCGATCATCAGCGTGAGCACCCCGCCCGTGGGCTGCCCGGTGTCACCCGCGGTGAATTCGATATCAACTTTGTCCGGCAGGAATTCAAACGCCCTCCGGATCGGCGAGGGCAATCCTCGCGCGAGAAGACCGGCTTCCGTGGATTCCCATGCGCCGCCGCCAAAACTCCAGCCCGATATCCCCATGCTGCCCCCTTGGCTGTCACAGGCATCCGGGGATGTGGCCGGGGACAGGAACAGCCATGCAACCTTGTCGCGCCCGAGCGTCAGCTCCGGAACGGCGTCCAGCTTCATCCGGAAGCTGTCATTTTCAAATGAGGAAACGTCCCCCACAATCCAGCCGCCTCCCTTGAGTTGCAGCGTGGCATTGGACTTCATTTCCTGCGCCTTTGCCGGCGCACGAAACGTGACCTGACGGACATCGCGAAGGGAAAAGAGCAGGGGTTCCGCGATATCGTTGCGCTGCCAGGTGAGTTCGTCCGCGCCGAGCTTCACGATCCGCCCGTGGAGCCGCGAGCCGTCCGTGAATTCCAACACCTGGTTGTCCGCGGGCTTGGGCTGCGGGGGCACTGGGATTTTCGCGTCTTCGGGCGGCGTCGCCACTGGCGCTTCCTTGGGCGGTACCGATTCCAAAGCATAAAGCCCCGGAGGTTGAATCGCCGCCGCAAGGGCGGACATGACTACTGCGAATAGGCGTGCGTGCATCGGATGGAAGGTCTTGAAACCAGCATGTCATCGTGATTGCACCATAAGCAATCCGCAAAACGGCAGAGGGCCAGCCGAGGGGCCGGGATAGAGCCGCACCCGTCAGTTCCAGGCGTCGAGCGCGATATGGGGGTGACGAGGTTGGCGCAAGGACGCCGTGGAAGTGGCCCCGTTTCGTTTCACCTGCTTGCTGCAAAGAATTCGTTTCCGGGTTCGCCAGACCGAAAAGCGTCAATGCCGGGACAGGCTCCGGGGAGTGCCTGACACGGATGGGACGGTGAGCGTCACGCCGTGGCATTGAATGTTTTCCCCAACTCCGCGGCCGCTGTCATCATTCCATCGAACGCGGGGTGCCGCCGAAGAACATCGGGCCGAGCATTTGCTCGCAGTCGGCACGCCAGTCGGGATCCGCTCAACCGCCGCCAGCGTGTGCCATCTGCCGCCCGCGCCAACGGATGGCGGTGTCCTTCGGGTGGTAGCGCGATCCGAGGGAGGCGTCCGTCGTTGCTCTTGGGCGCAAATCCGGGGGATTCCGGAGGGGCGGAAAAAGTTCCAAAGAACGCCGGTCGCGAACGGTTCCCCCACGCACAAGCAAAACTCCATGAAGAAGAACAAACCTCAAATTCGGCGGGCAATGTCGCGGCGTGATTTCCTTGCCAGTTCGGCCGCCGCGGCGGCCACGTTCACGATCGTGCCCCGGCACGTGCTCGGTGGCGCAGGCCAGACGCCGCCCAGCGAGCAGATCCGCGCGGCGCTGATCGGCTGTGGAGGCAGAAGTTCCGGGACGTTTGGTCTGCTTGGCAAGAATGCGGTGAAGGTGGCCGAGTGCGATGTGAGGTTTAAGGACAAGGCCGACAACAAGACGGTTTACACGGATTTTCGCCGGGTGCTCGAACGGGACGACATTGATGTGGTTGCGATCGCCACGCATCCCGGCTGGCACGCGTTGATCTCGATTGCCGCCATGGAGGCCGGCAAGGATGTCCTTTGTGAGAAGCCGCTCTGCCGTTTCATCTCCGAGGGACGCGCGATTGCCGACGCGGAAAAGAGGACCGGCCGCATCTTCCAGATTGAAAACAAGGGCGCCCCAGGAAAGTCGAAGCTTCGCAAGATTCTCCACCACGGACTCGTGGGCAACAAGTTCGACCGCACTGCAATTATTCGCGGCGCCTTCAAACTCGAGCAGTGGCATGGGCACATGGAATACGGCCTGGCGGCCCCTAAAGGCCTGGATTGGGATATGTACTGCGGGCCCGCGCCGATGCGGCCTCTCAACGGGCATCGGGTCGGGGGCTCGCATCGCGGCTATTGGGATTACGACGGCGGCGGCTTGGGGGACATGGCAACGCATCATTTATGGGGCCCCGCCTGTGGAACGGGACGAGACCTTTCCTGCCCGGTGGAGGCCATTCCGTATGCGCCACCGCAGCATCCCGAGGCGGCAGGCATGTGGGGCTGG
>BJFP01000323.1 GCA_014189875.1 Verrucomicrobiota bacterium
CGGGAACTCACGGGATCCTTCGACTCCGTGCCGCCCCGCCTTCGCCCGCGCGGCACTACGCTCAGGATGACCTCGCATTTTTGATGCGATTGCCCTGACAATAAACAGTCCAAGCCCTGGGCGGGAAAGAAGTTGGGGCAATGGGGCGGAGTTTCGCTATACACGGCGGATGCTCCCGCCGATTTCCCCCGCCATTCTCCGTGCGCTCTGCGCCGTCCTCATCTTCATCGCATCCGCGTCCCGCGGCTTTGGCGAGCCGCCAACGAAGGATGCGAAGGATGAGACAAAGCTGCCGGTGCTCACGGTGCCGGTGCGCGTGCATCTCGTGCAGTCGAAGGCGACGCCCGCGATGCACACGACGATGACGGAGGCGGATGTGCGCCGCGTTTTTGGAAAAGTGAACATGGTGTGGTTGCGGGCGGGCATCCGCTTTGACATCGAGTCCATCGTCCGCACCGAGGCGGCGGTGCTGTCGCCGGAGTTGGAGGCGAAGGAGGAGTTCACGCGGGTGAATGCGATGATCCCGAAGGCGAGCCTGGGCACGGCGATGCTGAACGTGTGCTACGTGAAGGAGGTGAAGCCGAACGGGTTTTTTCATGCCGGGCTGATCGTGGTGAAGGACACGGCGAGCCTGCGGGCGGTCGAGGGCGGCATTGATGAGCCGCTGCCGCGCGTGACTTCGCACGAGATCGGGCACGCGCTCAGCCTCCCGCACCGTCAGGATCGCACGAACCTCATGGCCTCGGGCACGACGGGATTTTCGCTGAACGATACGGAGGTCAAGGCGGCGCGCGAGATTGCCGCGAAATTCCAAAAGCCCGCGTCGGCGGGCGCGGCACAGGCTGATTCCACCAAATGAAAACGATCCTCCTCAGAGACTGTGCAAAAAGTCTGAAGTGCGGAGGAACACGGGCTGGATGGCTGTGTTCCCCTCGTTGCACCGGCTTCTTACGCAGTTTCTCAGACTCGCTGCGATCCTGCTCGCGACATTCTTCGCGACGGCCCGTGCAGCGGACACGCAGCGCGGTGCTAAACCAAACATCATCTTCCTGCTCATTGACGCCCTTGGCTTTGCCGACTGCGGCTTCAATGGCGGGAAGGACATCCGCACGCCGAACATTGACCGGCTCGCGCACGGGGGTGCGATTCTCGATTCGCTCTACGTGCAGCCGGTGTGCCCGCCCATTCCGAATCGCCGACGGAACCGGCGTTCCACGCCGCGCGGACAAAGCGCCGATCCCGCCGCAGTCGCCACCCTTCCAAGGGAATTCGGATCTTGCGATAGATGCGGCCCGCCGTTCACTTTGAGCGTCGGCAAATCCAACCACCATGACAATCACACCGCTTTTGCAAACAGCCCTGTCGTTCTTACCCCTTGCCCTGATTGCCACCGAGCCTGCCTCCAATCAGCTCGGAGAAAGACAGAAGGTCACGACTTGGACGGAAACAACCGGTCCGGCACTCGGGAAGCGAGGGCAAGCAATCAAGGCGACGTTTACGCGCGTGATGGACCTTCAAGTTAACCCAAGGATTTCGGCATGATTCCGCGCTCTCGAACTTTTGCATTTCTTTTTGGCTTCTGCATGCTCGCCGCCTGCGGAGACGGCGTCCTCGCCGATGATGCGGAGAAGCAGCCCGGTCGCTGGACACCCGGGCGGGCCATGAAATGGCATGCCGAACAACCTTGGATGGTGGGGTGCAATTTCATTCCCAGCAGCGCCATCAACCAGCTTGAGATGTGGCAGGCGGAAACATTCGATCCCAAGACGATAGACCGGGAACTCGGCTGGGCGGCGTCGCTCGGGTTCAATAGCGTGCGGGTTTTCCTGCATGACATCCCATGGCGGGAGGATGCGGCGGGGTATTTCAGGCGAATCGATCAGTATCTGGAGATTGCCGGCAGGCACGGGATCGGCACGATGTTCGTCCTGTTCGACGCCTGCTGGGATCCGCAGCCGAAGCCGGGTCCCCAGCGGATGCCATCACCCGGCGTTCACAACAGCGGGTGGGTGCAAAGTCCGGGAGCCGATATCCTCGGGGATGCGGTGAAAACGGAAGGACTCAAGGATTACGTGACCGCGGTAATTTCCCGCTACAAGAACGACCGGCGGGTGCAGGTCTGGGATCTGTTTAATGAACCGGACAATCCCAACAAGATGTACCGCAAGACCGAATTGAAGGACAAGGACATGGCGGCTGCCCGCCTTGTCGAGAAGTCGTTCGCCTGGGCGCGAGAGGTCGCTCCCAGTCAACCGCTGACCGTATGCGTGTGGGGTGACTCGCCGTGGGACGACGTGACGAAGCTCAAAAAGGTCCAGCGCCTGGCGCTCGAACAAAGCGATGTCATTTCGTTTCATGGTTATGACGACAGCAACGCGACCGAGTTACGCATCAAGGAGCTGCATAGTTACGGCCGCCCCCTGCTCTGCACCGAGTATCTGGCGCGCGGCTACAAGAGCACGTTCGAGGCAATCTTGCCCGTCCTGAAGCGCCACCGCGTGGCCGCCTACAACTGGGGGCTGGTGGACGGGAAGACCCAGACCAAATACCCGTGGGAAACTTGGAAAACGCCGGGCAAAGGGGACCCGATGCCGTGGCATCACGAAATTTTCCGAACCAACGGTGACCCGTATTCGGAGCCGGAGATCAGGTTGCTTCGCGAGTTGACCGGCAGCAGGAAATAGCACCATAGGATATCGACGCCACCACGGGCGAATCCATGTCCAACGCCAGACTCGACACTCTATTGCTTCATTCAGAATTTTGATCATGAGCCCGAATATCCGCGCAGCAGCCGACTGCATCAGGCCCTTTCTCGCTTCCGATGTCGGTCGTCCGGGCGCCACCGGACGCCATGTGAAGTTTCTCAAAGTGGCAGGGTGGCTGTCAGTGCGACGGCTCACGCTCCTTTTACTCTTCCTGGCTTTCGCCATCGGCGTCCGGGCAGCAGGAAAACCTCCTGTCCTTGACTGCACAGTGCCCGGAGGCGCCGATACCGGGACCGTCGTGGCCGCGCAGAAGGCCTGGGCAAATTACCTCGGCGAAAAGAGCCATGAGAAGACGTTTCCCTTGGATAAGCAAGGCAGCGTGAACATCGAAATGATCCTGATCCCGCCGGGTAAATATTACCGCGGCGAAGGGAAGGACGCTGTGATCATCACGCTCACGGAGCCGTTGTGGGTGGGCAAATACGAGGTGACGCAACATCAATACGAATCGCTGATGGGCGAAGACCCGAGCCATTTCAAGCGTGAGGGGAAGGATGCGGCATTCCACCCTGCGGAATGCATGAGCCACATCGGCGCGGTGAAGTTTTGTGAAATCGCCTCGACGGGCACCGGCGGCGAGTTCCGCCTCTTGAGCGAAGCGGAGTGGGAATACGCCTGCCGCGCCGGCACCCGGACCAGGTTCTACAACGGCGATTCGGATGACAAACTCGGCGAGATCGCCCAGTACGGCGGGAACAATCACACAATCACCGGGAGGATTGGCTCGAAGGCTCCGAACGCCTTCGGGCTATATGATATGATCGGCAATGTCTGGGAATGGTGCCTCGATTTGTGGACACCGTCCTACGACATGAAGACGACGACCGATCCTATGGGGCCGGAAACCGGCCAGGGCTTTATGACACGCGGAGCCTCCTGGTCCAGTTTCGCCGGCAATTGCCGGTCGGCGCACCGGGGCCGTGACGCCGAGACCTACGGCGGCAGTCATCTCGGCTTCCGCATCGCCCGCGTGCCGTCGGGTCTGATTGACCGGGAAAAGCCGCCAATCCTCGACTGCACCGGTCCGGCCGGTGCCGACGCGCAAACAGTCGCGGCCTCGCAAAAGGCATGGGCAAAGTACCTGGGCGTGACGAGCCATCAGAAAGTGTTTCCCATCGACAAGGCGGGGAAAGTCACCGTCGAGATGCTGCTCCTGCCGCCAGGCAAATACTGGCGGGGAGATGAAAAGAATCCGGTAACCATCACCCTCACGCAACCCCTGTGGGTGGGCAAATATGAGGTCACGCAACAGCAGTACGAAGCGGTAATGGGGAGGAATCCAAGCCACTTCCGGAAGGAGGGGACCGATGCGGCCCTGTACCCTATCGAGAAAGTGAGCCATCTGAGTGCCGTGAAATTTTGCAAAACGGCCTCGGAGAACACCGGGGCTGTTTTCCGCCTGCTATGGGAAGCGGAATGGGAGCACGCCTACCGGGCAGGCACACGCACCCGTTACTACAATGGCGACGCAGACGACAAGGCCGTGGACATCGCCCAATGCAATGAGAACAATTTTGTGAGCACGGCAAAGGTAGGCAGCAAGGCACCGAACGCTTTTGGAATCCACGACATGGGCGGCAACGTCGCGGAGTGGTGTGCCGACGCCTGGAAGAAAGGTTTCGTTGAGACACAGACGACGGATCCACGTGGTCCGGACGGCGGGGCGATCCGCGTGAACCGCGGCAATGCATGGGACAGCTACGGGAGAACCTGCAACGCCACGGCCCGCAGCCTGAGCACCGAGGCTTATGCCGGCAGCCAGATTGGCTTCCGGTTGGCCCGGATTGCGACCGGGGATTCCCCCCGGTAAGGGGAGAAAGGGGTTAGAAATTCTTGTGCAGGAGTCGTCCGGCGAGGTCGTAGCTCCAGCCCGTCACAGATGCCCGCGCATCCGTGAGCGTGGCAAGCTGGCCCCGCGCGGTGTAGGCGAACGTCCGCGTGTCATTTTTCTCGTCCCGCGACGTGCCATTCTTTGGGGTGAAAATGCTCATCGCTTGTGCTTTGGAGGAAAGCGAATAATCAGTCTGTCGCTTGTTGTAAACGGCGGTTGAAAAGTGCGGCGGGTGGCACTGAGTGGTGCGGCGGTCGAAAAGTGCGGCACCTCCAAATTAACCATGGAGGATGTTCACTGATATGCAGCAATGGGCCGAGATACGCCGCCG
>BJFP01000324.1 GCA_014189875.1 Verrucomicrobiota bacterium
TCCGCGCTCGGTGCGTGCCTCGATACAGCGGCCGCGGCGGAACGGCGCCTGCGCTCCACACCGGACGACGCGCAGGCCCGCGCCGACTATAATTTCGCGACCGGCCGCATCTTCGCGATCATCCACGACGCGAAACTCGATCCGTGGAAAAATCCCATCCGCGTGAAGGGCCGCGAAGGCGGGTGGCTGCTCACTTTCAAGAATGGCACGCACACCGAAGTCGAGCCGGGCAAGGTCGGCATCCTGCCCGCCGACCGCTACAAATTTCACGGCACCTACATCCGCACGCGCACGCTGAAGGAGGGCCTCGGCGCACCGCTCGTCATCACGGGCAGGCAGCGCGACGTCGCGCACACGGAACGCTTCGCACAGAGCAAGAATGCGTACTACGGGATGACCGGCCTGCTGCGGTTCGACGGACGCAAATGCGTGCTCACGACCGAGGATCCGCTCGCCGTCGAGCTCGTGCCGCTCGGCGGGCACCGCTTCCCGCTGGCGGCGGATTTCACCGCGCCGCTCGCGCTCGCACTCGCGAAGGAGAAGCCGCTCATCTTCGGCTGGGCCCAGATGCTGCGTCCGGAAAAATATGCGCACACCGCGCGCATCGCGCGGCTCCAGCCTTACGACCCGGCGAAGATTCCCGTCATCTGCGTGCACGGCCTCATGGATTCACCGATGACGTGGGTGCCGTTCCTGAACACGCTGCGCGGCGACAAGGCCATCCGGCAGCGCTACCAGTTCTGGTTTTACAGCTACCCGAGCGGCTATCCCTACCCGCACTCCGCGGCGATCATGCGCGAGCATCTCGACGCGATCAACAGGCTCTACCCGGATCACAAAAAGGAAATCCTCATCGGCCACAGCATGGGCGGAATGATCAGCCGGATGATGATCACGGACAGCGGGATGAAACTCTGGGACGCCTATTTCCAACAGCCACCCGCGCAGCTCGCCGTGTCGCCGGAGACGCGGAAATTTCTGAGCGACTCGCTCATCTTCCAACGCCGCCCGGAGGTGAGCCGCGTCGTATTCATCTCCACTCCGCACCGCGGGAGCGACTCCGCCGCGGGCTGGCTCGGAAAAGTCGGGAGATGGCTCGTGAAAGTGCCGGCCTTCGTGATGCAGATCAACGCGGAGACGCGCGACCTTCCCGCCGGAACAAAGATCGCCGGCCTCACGCCGAACAGCATCGAGAGGCTCTCGCCGAACGACCCGTTCATCCGGACGTTCAACACCATTCCTACCGTTTCTGGCGTGCCGTATCATTCGATCATGGGCGACCGCGGAAAAGGCGGGAACAAGGATCGCACGAAGCCGGTGAGCAACGACAGCTTCGTGCCGTACTGGAGCAGCCATCTCGACGGCGCGCAGAGCGAGCTGGTCGTGCCTTCCAGACACAGCGCGCACCAAAACGCGAAGGCTATCGAGGAAGTCCGCCGCATCCTGCACGAGGCCGCGCGATAGCAATCGCACTCCGGGATTGCGCGGTGCGGGGGCGTTGCGCAGCCTCAGCGACTGATGCCGCACGAATTCACCCTCTCCCACCGCGTGGAGTTTTCCGAGACCGACATGGCGGGCATCGTCCACTTCGCGAATTTTTTCCGCATGATGGAAAACGCCGAGCACGCGTTCTTCCGCTCGCTCGGCTTCAGCATCCACGCGCACGACGGCAGCGCCACCATCGGCTGGCCGCGCGTGAACACGTCGTGCGAATACCTCAAGCCGCTGCGCTTCGAGGAAATCGTGGACATCCAGCTCCTCGTCGCCGAGGTCCGCCCGCGCAGCATTCGCTACGCGTTTCGCTTTTGGAAAAATGACGACGGCGAGCGCGTGGAGATCGCGCGCGGCACCGTGACGGCCGTATGCACGACGGTGGATCGCACCACGGGCAAGCTCGGTGCGGTCGCGATTCCCGATGCGATTCGCGCAGTGGTCACGCCTGCACCGCCGGAACTGCTCGCGGCCTTTGCAGACAGCCGCAAGGGTGCGGCATGACAAAAAGTTCTCTATCCTCCGTCCTCAGTTCCCGGTGTTCTCGCGCTTGTCTGAGCACTGAGCACTGAATACTTGAGCACTCACCAATCTATGCCACCACAAGCACCCGCATCATCATCCTCCACTTGGATCCTGTTTTCGTTCCTCACCGTCGCGTGCTGGGGCGTGTATGGCGTGTATCTCCACCGCGGCCAGACCGAGATGGCCGACATGGCGAATGGCCGCTGGAAGGCTTTCCTCTTCGTCGGCTTTGCATATTTCCTCGTCGCGGTGATCGCGCCGCTGATCATGCTTCGTCTCAACGGCAAACCCGGCGACACAAACTTCCTCGCGTATCCGATGAAAGGCCAGATGTGGTCGCTCATCGCGGGCATCGTCGGCGCGGTCGGTGCGTTCGGCGTGCTGCTCGCATTCGGCGCGGCACCGCAGCCGAAGGCGGCCTACATCCCGGTCGTCATGTCCATCATCTTCGCGGGCGCGCCGATCGTGAATGCAATCGTCTCGATGCTCTACCATCCGCCGCACGGCGGACTGAGCGAGGTGAAGTGGCAATTCTGGGCCGGCATCATCATCGCCGCCGTCGGCGGAAGCATGGTCGCGCTTTTCAAACCCGACGCGCCTGCGCCCGCAAAGCCCGCGGCCAAGCCGGGCATTGAGCAGCCGGCGAAGCACTGATGCTCGGCGAGCAGCGATGAGCACGTTCATGAAGCTCCGCGAGTTGCTCGGCGCAATCGCGGGTAACCGCTTCCAGTCGTCGCGCCTCGCAGTCGTCGGCGAAATCACAAGCATCGAGGATTTCACCGCGCGCGTCCCTTTCACCACGAAGGCCGACATCGTCGCGGACCACGCGGCGCATCCGCCGTTCGGATCGAACCTCACTTTCCCTCGCGCCGCCTACACGCGCTTCTGCCAGACGAGCGGGACGACCGCGCAGCCGCTCGCCATTCTCGACACGCCGGAGAGCTGGGACTGGATGCTCGGCAACTGGGCGCGCATCTACCGCGAGTGCGGCATCGCGCCGGGCGACTGCGTGTATTTCGCATTTTCGTTCGGGCCGTTTCTCGGGTTCTGGACGGCGTTCGAGGGCGCGGCGAAATACGGCTGCCTGTGCATCCCCGGCGGCGGGCTTTCGAGCGCCGCGCGGCTGCGGGCGATCGTGCAGCAGCGCGCGGCGGTCGTGCTCTGCACGCCGACGTATGCGCTGCATCTCGCCGAGGTCGCTGCGCGCGAGGGACTGGCGCTGCGGGATTCCGCAGTGCGGAAAATTTTCGTCGCGGGCGAGCCCGGCGGCAGCGTGCCCGCGGTGCGCGAACGCATCTCCGCCGCATGGAATGGCGCGGAGGTGCTCGACCACTACGGCATGACGGAGGTCGGCCCGGTGGCATTCCAGCGCACGGGCGAATCCGACGCGCTGCACATCATCGAGGAATCCTACTTCGCGGAAATCATCGATCCGAAAACCGGCGCACCCGTCGCTGACGGCGCGACCGGCGAACTCGTCCTCACGCCGCTCGGCCGCGAAGCGAGTCCCCTGCTCCGCTACCGCACCGGCGACCTCGTGCGCCGACGCGCAGGCGAGGGCTTCGTGCTCGAAGGCGGAATCCTCGGCCGCAGCGACGACATGCTCGTCGTGCGCGGCGTGAACATTTTCCCGAGCGCCGTGGACGCCATCCTGCGCGCGCTGCCCGAGATCGCCGAATACCGCGTCCACGTCACGCGCAACGGCGCCATGACCGAACTCGCCATCGAGATCGAAAGCGACGACGACACTGCTGCGTCACGCCTCGCGGCGAAGCTCACCGATTCCTTCACGCTGCGAATCCCCGTCACGCGTGTCATCACAGGCACGCTACCGCGCTTTGAACTCAAGGCGCGGCGGTGGGTGCGGTAAAAACCGTAGCCGCGCATGTGAAAGCGCGGGCTGATCTTCCCCGCGTGAAAGCAAAATGTGCCCGCGCTTTTACAAGCGCGACTACAATCATCGACACGCCCCGCCTGCGTCCTACAGCAGCTCCGCGATCTGCACGGCGTTCAGCGCAGCACCCTTTAGGAGTTGATCGCCCGCGACCCAGAAGGAGAGGCCGTTGTCGAATGCGCAATCCTTGCGGATGCGGCCGACGGCGCAGTTGTCCTTGCCCGCCACGTCGAGGGCGAGCGGGTATTTTTTCAAAGTCGGGTCATCCACAAGATCGAGGCCCGGCGACTTGCCGAGCACTTCGCGCGCGGCTGCCACAGTGACGGGCTTTTCAAACTCCGCACTCACCGCGACGCTGTGCGCGCGAAAGACGGGCACGCGCACACACGTCACGCTCGCGCGGAACCCCGGGTGGTGCATGATTTTGCGCCCCTCGTTTTCCATCTTCATCTCCTCCTTCGTGTAGCCGCTGTCGAGGAACGAGTCCACGTGCGGCAGCGCGTTGAACGCGATCTGGTGCGGATACACGCTCACATGCTCGCCGCCGAGGCGCACGTCGTCCCATTTGCGCTGCGACTTCGCCCACTCGCGCGTCTGCTTTTCGAGTTCCTCGATGGCCTGCGCGCCGGTGCCGCTCACCGCCTGGTAGCTGCTCGCAAAGACGCGCGTGACGCCGAACGCCTGATGCAGAGGCCACAGTGCCATGAGCGTGATCGCCGTCGTGCAGTTCGGGTTCGCGATGATGCCGCGGTTGCCCTTCACATCGGCACCGTTCACCTCGGGCACGACGAGTGGCACATCGGCATCCATGCGGAATGCGGACGAGTTGTCCACGACCACCGCGCCGGCCTGCGTCGCGAAGGGCGCGAACATTTTTGAAATGGAGCCGCCTGCGCTGAAGAGCGCGACGTCAATTCCCTTGAACGACTGTTCGGTGAGCTCCTGCACTTCCACCTCGCTGCCGAGGAATGGCAGCCGCTTGCCTGCCGAGCGCGCGGAGGCGAG
>BJFP01000325.1 GCA_014189875.1 Verrucomicrobiota bacterium
CGTGCCGCCAACGGCGTTGCGCGGCGAGCGTCCATCCGCCCGCGCCCGTGATGCGCACTTGCGCGGCCTCGACGATCGGCGCGGTGGTGAGCACGACAAACGCCGCCGTCGTCTGCTCCGCGAGCCGCTGGAAACGGTGCCAGGTATTCGCCGGGATGCGCCGCAACCGCGCGGGCGGGACGGCCTGCAAGTCGAGCATCACGAGCGCGAGATTGCCGTCGCGCAGCAGCAAGTCCGCAGCCTTCACGGCCTGCGCCGCATCCGCGCACAGCACGACGAGCAGCCGTGCAAGCGAGGACCGCGGACACGCATCGGGCTCGAAGGTGCGCGCGGCATCCACGAGCGCGGCGAAGCACCGCTCGCGGCACACGGCGCGCAGCATGGCCTGCAAAAAAAGCGCGCCCGCGCCGCTCGTGCCGGAAAATTCTGTCAGCGCCGCGCGACGCACGCCGCCTTCCACGGCATCGAGGCTGTCGAGGCCCGTGCGCAGGATGCCGCCGGGCTTGTGCTCCACGGCGGGAAATTTTTCCGCGAGCATCCTGCGCATTTCCGCGAGCCAGCTGGCCGTCGCCGTGCGTGCGTCATTTGCGGCTGCCGACATGGCGCATCACTCCTTTCAGCAGCCCGGCGAAATGCACGCGCTCCGCGGGCACAGTCACATCCTTGAAAATGGGATTCGATGCGCGCAGCCGCACGCGTGCGCCTCCATTTTCGAAAAGTACGCGCTTCAGCGTCCCCTCGCGATCATCGCCGACGCACACCGCCGCGATCGTCCCGTGCGCCACGCGCGCACCGGGACGCAGCAGCACGAGATCGCCGTCGAGGATGCCGTCGCCGATCATTGAATCGCCGCGTACGCGAAGCAAAAAGTCGCCGGGCTTGTGCGGCAGCAGCGCGCCCGGCTCGATGATTTCCGCCGCCTGCGCGATGGCCTCCGAAACCGGCCCGGCGGGAATCGAACCGAGCAGCGGCAGCCCGCCGATGCCGAGCGTATGGCGGCCCTTCGCCGTGAGCCGCACGACCCGCGAACGCCCGCGAACGCCGCCGCACAGGATTTCCACGAAGCCGTTGCGCGCCATCTTTTGCAGCGTCGGCGTGAGGCTGCTTTCCGCCGCAAGACGCAGCGCCTTCAGCAGGTCGGCGATGAAGCCGGGCCGCTCTGCACGCTCAAAATCCGCCAGCGTGCGCGCGACGCGCTGCTGTGCGGCGGTGAGGTTCTGGTTGGCGGGTCTTGGCATTTCATCGTGAAATATCACGACGTTTCATAAATGCAACCGGCGGCCGGATTTTTCCCGCCCGAAGGGCGCTAAAAAAGCTCCGCCTGCGCGGTGTCTGGCGCGGGTTCGTCTGGCGGGATTTCTGCGCTGAAAAGCGGAGGCTCGAGCAGCGGCATCCGCGGATGCTCGAAGCGCATGAGTTCCTCAGGCGTCGAGGCGCGCGTCACGATTTTCAGAAGCGGCTTGCCGTCGTTTGGATCCACTACGCCGCGCACGATCAGCCCTGCGGGAATGTCGTCCCAACGCAGTTGCCGGTCGCGATCGGAGCGCTCGGCGAAACGGTGTGCCGGCACGTCCACGAGTTCGCCGCCCTTCTTTTTCCACCAGCCGAGCGACTCCTTGCGCGCGAACCCGGCCCACACGAGCGCGGCGAGGATCTGATCCTTGCGCCATGCGCGCACGATGCGGCCCGGACGGAGCAGGCGGGTGTTGACTTCGAGCGCGGCGCACATGGCGGAAAAATCGGCACGCGCCCGCCGGAACACCAGCCATTCGTTCGGGCGGCGCGCGGCGCTACCGCCCTTCGCCGGGAGCGCGGCGGGGGATGATTTCAAATTCCGTGCGCACCTTCGCGATGCTCTTCGCGGGGCACACGCCGCGCCATTGCGTGCCGGGATAAATGATCGCGTCGCGCCCGATGATGGAGCCGGGATTCAGCACGGCATTGCAGCCGATCTCCGCGCGGTCGCCGATGATTGCGCCGAATTTCTTCAGCCCCGTCGGAATGATGCCGCCCGCCGTGGCCACGGTGATCTCGCCGCGATCGAGCCGCACATTGCTGAGGATCGCGCCCGCGCCGAGGTGCGCCTTGTGGCCGAGGATCGAGTCACCGACGTAGTTGAAATGCGGGACCTGCGCCTCGTCGAAGATGATGCAGTTCTTGAACTCGCACGAGTTGCCGATGACGCAACCGCTGCCGATGATCACATTTTCGCGGATGTATGCGCCGTTGCGGATTTCGCAGTTCTCGCCGATCCACGCGGGGCCTTTGATCATCGCACCGTGCTCGATCACGGTGCCTGCGCCGACGAAGACCGCATTGCTCACAAAGGGCTTGCCGATGAGCTTTGCGAGGATCTGCGGCTTCAGGCGGAACTGCAGGTAGCTCGGGATCTGCCGCAGCGCGTCCCACGCGTTCACGGCGTTGTCGAAGAGCATCCGGTGCTCGGTGTGGCCGAGGTCGAGGAATTCGGAGGGCGGAAAAGTCATCAGCATCGCGTGGCGAGGGGCGTAGCGGGCGGGCGGTTCGTTGGCAAGGCGGCGAAACTCGGCGAAACTCGGATGGTCCCCGCCACACCGCACAGGAAAAACTCAACGCAGAGACGCAGAGGAAAGCGGGCGGGGCGCCGCTTTTCTCCTCTCGGCGTCTCTGCACGAAAGCAGCCTGCGCTGCCAAACTAAGGGAATGCCGTGCAGGTTGAATTTGGAAGCCATGAAAGGAATCCCGAATTCCCGCGGTGCACTGCTTCCTGGCTTCCTGGTTTCCAAATTCAAACGGATCCGGAACCCGAAGCATCGGAAAACCGGAGGAACGCTTTTTTCTACGGTTGAAAGAAACGGGCGAAATTTTTTCCCACGACTTCTGCGAGTTCGCTGCACGTCATGCCGCGGATCTTTGCGAACGCGTCGTACGCGAGGACGATGTTTGCAGGATGGTTCAGCGGCTTTCCGTTTTCATCGGCGAGCGGACGCGGATTGTGCTCTGGCGGCGGGGCGAGGTCGGGCGCGTCGGTCTCGACGAGGATTCGCTCCGCAGGGAGCGTGCGGAAGATTTCGCGCTGCGCGGATTTCCGCTCGTGGAGAAACGACGGTGAGAATGAAAAATTCGCACCGCGGTTGAGGAAGCCGCGCACCATTTCCGCAGGGCCGCCGTACGCGTGCAGTAGGAAGCCTCGCGCGGGGACGGTGCCCTCGCGGATGATGTCCCACAGCGCACCCCACGCGCGGATGCAGTGGATTGTGGCGGGGAGATTCCGCTCCGCGGCGATGGCGAGCTGTGCGCGGAAGCACTCGGCCTGCGCGGCGATGTCGTGGCCTTCGATCCAGCGATCGAGGCCGATTTCGCCGACGCCCGCACCGGGATGCGCATCGAGAAAATTCACAAGCGTCTCGCGCCAGGCGGCGCTGCGTCCGTTCACATGCCACGGGTGGAGCCCGAACGACGGCAGCACCCACGGCACCTGCGCGGCGAGCGCGGCGACCGCGGGCCAGTCGTCCTCGCGCGTGCCGTTCACGACTGCGCGGCGCACGCCGAGCGCGGGCAGCTCCGCGAGAAAATCCGCACGCCACGGCAGCAGGCGCGCGTCGTGGAGATGGTTGTGCGCGTCGAACAGCCGCGCGTTTTTCATCGGCATGCGTCCGTTGCAAACCCCGCCGCGAGCTGCCGCATCCTCATCCGCACGGCGGCGAGGCCCGCGATGCGCGTGCCCGAGACCATCCGCGCGAGGCCGAGGTCCTCGATGAGCGTCGGCTCAAATGCGATCACCTCGTCCGGCGTCGCGCCCTCGTAGAGTTCGCACAGCAGGCCCACGAGGCCCTTCACCATCGGCGCCTCGCAGTCCATCCGCCAGCAGCATGCGCCGTCCGTAAATTCCCCGGTGAGCCACACGCGCGACTGGCAGCCCTGCACGCGGTTCTCCTCGGTGATCTGCGCCGCATCGGGCGCGGGGAATTTTTTTGCGCGCGACATGAGCGCGGCGAGCCGCTCGTGCATGTCCTCGATGAGCGACAGTCGCGCGACGATCCCACCCTGTTTTTCCGCGAGGCTCATCGCACAGCTCATGGGGAAAAAGTGCGCGCTACTTTTTCGCGAGGGCGTCCTCGATGGCCTTCACGATCTGCGAATCGTCCGGCTCCACGTCCGGCTCGAAACGCGCGATCACCTTGCCATCGCGGCCGATAAGAAATTTCCCAAAGTTCCACTTCACGTCGCCGGGGAATGCCGCGCCTGCGCCGGTGAGCTCCTTGAAGAGCGGGTGCTGCTCCGGGCCTTTCACGCTGACCTTGTCCATCATGGGAAAAGTCACGCTGTACTTCGACGTGCAGAATGATTTGATCTCCGCATTCGTGCCGGGCTCCTGCGCGCCGAAGTCGTTGCACGGGAAGCCGACGACCACGAGGCCCTTGTCCTTCAGCTTGTCGAAGAGCGACTGCATGCCCGCATATTGCTGCGTGTTCCCGCACTGGCTCGCGACGTTCACGGCGAGCACGACTTTTCCGGCGAATGCCTTCAGCGAGGTCTGCTTCCCATCAATGTCCTTGATGGGGATCGTCTGGAGCTTCACCTCGTCCGCGAGGAGCGAGGCGCTGAGGGTGACGGTGGTGGCGAGTGCGGCGATGTGGAGGATGTTCATGGCTGTGGTAAAAGTGCGGCGCACACTTTGCAGACAAAACGTGCGCGGAGCGTGGGACGGTCGGGAACCGAAAGGATGTCGCGACGATGCCCTCGAACCGCGGCGGGCGCAAGCGATGGGTGCCCGGACGGCAGGGCAATCGCATCAAATGGCGAGGAGCTTGAGGAGGTAGCGATGATCCCATGCGGCGATTTTCTGTTTGGTGCGCACGCCGCGTTTTTTGGTGGTGTCTTGGCGCAGGAGATTGAGGGCAAGGTG
>BJFP01000326.1 GCA_014189875.1 Verrucomicrobiota bacterium
CGGGTCGGAGAACTTGCGCTGGAATTTCCGGGCGTTCTCCGCAACCGCCGGCTGGCCCGAATCAAATACCACATCGCACGCCCACGAGATCGCACCGGAGCCGATGTCCACGAGCTTCGCGCGCACGCCGATGGCGATGGGGCGGTAGGGGCGGAAATTTGTGATGTCGGTGAAAAGCACGCCCTCGGCTCCGAGGCGTTCGTGGAGCGCGTGCAGCACGTCCGCGGGAATGTGCTCCACCGAGGAAAGCTGGCGCTGGCCACAGATGGCTTCGAGATCGGCCCCGGAAACCGGCACCACTTCAAAGAGCGTCTTTCTGGAAAGTTCGCCTTGGATGGCTTCAGTGACTTCGCGCAAAGCCTCGGCTGAAAATCTTCCGCCCGAGAGGGGCAGCATGGCCACGCGGCGCATCGGAAGGCTTTTGTCCGGGAGCGGCGGGAGGAAGAAATTCGCGGCGTGCGGTGGCGGCGGTGTGGCGGTAACCTTGCCGCGCACATTACGGACCGACGCGCAGCCCTGGAGGAGAGTCGCGACTAATGCTAGGCAGACCAGTGGCTTCATTTGCTGGATGAGCTGTTGAGGCCGAATGCGCTGTTCAGCGCGCTGAGCTGGCTTTGAATCGCAGACTGCGCCGTTTCCATCTGCACGAAACTATTAGTCAGCATAGTTTGCTGCTGCGTGATATGCCGCTCCATCGCCGCAATCTGCGTATTCAGACTCGTGCTTTGGCTGGCAAGGCTGCTGGTCTGCTTGGAGATGATGCCACTGCTGCCGGTGACCTGGGTGATGAAGGTGTTGAGCCGGGTGACAATCCCATCCGTCGAGTGGGAAAACAGCGTGCGCACATCATCGGCATGGCCGGAGATGGCGGCATCGAGTTTGGCGGAGTCCTTGACCGCAAGCTGGTTGGTGCCGGTGGTGAAATCAATCCCGATGTCCGCCAGCCGCTTGATGCTCCCCGACAAGCCCGGGACCGCTCCGAAGACCTGCTTCCGCAAGGACGCCCCGATGGCGCCGATGTCGTGATTGCCGGCGAACAACGCAGAGGTCACCTTGCCATTGCTGCCGGTGCTGATCGCTGTCTGCTGATCGATATAGCTTTCGACCGCGTTGAATTTCGCAATGAAATCTTCGACCTTCGTCCGCACTCCGCTCGTGTCCCCCGCGACGCTCACGGTCTGCGTGCTCAACGAGGCGACGGTCATGGAAAGGCCAGCGATCCCGTGGGCATTCGCATCGAGGGTATTGCTCGCACTGCTCAACGTCGGGCCGCCATCCACGGTGAACTGTGCATTTTTCCCACGGGACAGCGTGGACGAACTGCCGAGGCCGAGAGCGCCCAGCAGGCCGCCGGAGGCTTCGCTCACCGCGATGCCCGTGTCGCCGGTGGTCTTATTGGTGAGCGTGAATCGATCGTTGAACCGATCATAGCTGGCCGTGACGCCTGCGGTGGAAGCATTGATCCGCGCAAGGATGGCCGAGATGCTCTCGGTGTTCACATTGTAAGAAATGGAGACGCCGTTGATGGAAAAGGAACCGCTGCCGCTGCCGTCCACGGCGGTGACTGCGGTGCGCAGGTTCGCATTGGCGATGGCCTTTGACACGCCGACGACACCGAGCGCCTTCGGCGAAAGCACGTTGCCGGTGCCATTGTTGTTGAGCCCCGTGGCCGTGAGGAAATTGCTAGTGTCGTTTGCGCTTCCCAGGACTATTTCGCTGGTGCTGCTCAGGCGGATCTTATCGAGCGCCGGATCGTAGCTCGCGGTCACAGCGCCGCCGGTGGCGGTGGACACACGGTCCAGCACGTCCTGCAGCGAATCAGTGGCCGCCACGCTCACGCGCGCGCCATTGACGGTGAACTCGCCTGTCGTGATGGCCGTCCCGATGGGAAGCGTTCCGATGGTCAGACCGCTCACGTCCGTAGTCGCGCTCAGCGCATTGCCAGTGCCAGCGCCACCGAGTAACTGGGCCTTCGTGGCGAGTTGCGTGACATTCACCGTGTGGCTCCCGACTTCCGATGCCGAGTCGGCGCTCGCGGTCCATCCGCTGGAAGAATCGGCAATATTCGCCGTACGGGCGGCAAAAATATCCCCTGCCGAACTGGAGATTGCCGTGAGGGAGTCCTGAAGCGCTGTCAGGTCCTTGCCCAAGGTATCGAGGACGGTGGATTTTTGCTGTGCGAGCGCCTGCTGCGAGCGCAGCGCGTTCTGAGGCACACGCTCCACGGCGATGAGTTGGCTCACGAGCGATTTCCAGTCGAGACCGGAAGCGAGACCTGAAACTTGGAGAGCAGATATATTGGGCATATTGGTATGGGAAGCGGGGTGTTTTTCCCATGCATAGCATGGGCTGTACCGTTCAAGGATCGCCGCCGTGCAACCGCCGCTCGGACGCAATGGCTCGGCCATGCAGTGAACGGCAAATCGAGGAGGGATTTCCGGAATTCCGTCTCCACCGGAAAGTTTTTTTAAAGTCCCCGCGGGGTTCCACCGATAGCATTCGTGTCAGGGTCAAATAGTCCTGATGGGTGAGGTCAAACACTCTACTAAACTGGCCCGGCTGCGATACGGACGTCGCAAACAAAAACACCAAGGAAGGACAAATTACTATTATGCCACTCACAATCGGCACTAACATGTCGGCCACCATCGCTGCGTCGAATCTGAACCACAGCAACTCGATGCTGCAAAAGAGCCTCGCCCGCCTCTCCAGCGGATCGAAGATCACCGCCCCGGGGGATGACGCCGGCGGCCTGGCGCTCTCGATTAAGCTGAATGCGTCGATCTCCCGCACGGATGCGACCATCACAAACGTGGCGAACGCCGGCTCGTTCCTACAAACGCAGGACGGTAGCCTGAAAAGCGCCGGGGACGTGCTCAACCGCATCTCGGAGCTGAAAACGCTCTCCACCGATGTGACCAAGAGCGCAGCCGACATCGCCAACTACAACTCCGAGTTCACAGCTCTGAAGGCGCAGCTCACCAGCACCGTGGCCGGGGAATTCAACGGCGTGGATCTGTTCGGCGGCGGCACGCTCACCGTGAGCATCTCCGAGGACGGCGCGCAGAGCCAGACCATCACGCAGTCTGACCTCGCGACGAACGTCGCAACCATCACGGCTGCTGCGAACCTCGCGGCGATCACGGTGACGGATGCCACCACCGCGATCACCAACGTCGCCACGTCCCGCGCGCAGAACGGCACGGAGTCTAACAGGCTCAGCTTCAACGCTGAGATGCTGAGCACGAACCGTACGAACCTCGAAGCGGCCAACGGCCGCATCGTGGATACGGACATCGCCTCGGAATCCACCAGGTTGGCCCGCAACAACATCCTGGTGCAAAGCGGCTCCGTCATGCTCGCGCAGGCGAACGCCAGCACGCAGGCGGTCCTGAGACTGCTCCAGTAATCGCGCGATAGCGCACTCACGAGAGTTCCCCCGGTCGCAAGCCGGTGGAACTTTTCGTTTTCAAGGTTGGCAGCCTATTTGCTATGTCGCCCCGCATGAACCGCCAAATCGTCATCAAATCCCTGATCGCCGTCTTTCTGAGCGGCGCGGTCGGCGCGTACGCGGGGGAGGAAGTGCTTCCCCGCAGAACTTTCCGGGAGTCCACGACATACCCGCACATTTTTCGGGCGGAGATTTACTCGACCGAACGACCAGCAGGTTATCTCGCCAGTTCCGGGCCTGTGCCGATGCGCATCGAACAAAAGCCCGCAGCCTTTTCAAAACGGCTCGCCCCTCCCCTGCCCGAGGCTGCCAAAGGCGTGGAAAAGCCGTTGCCGCCACTCTCGGAAGCCAAGGCGGAGGCGGCACCCGAACGGGACACCCGTGTGCGCGGGAAGAAGGAAGAACTGCCTCTGCCCGAGCCGGACGTGGGAAAAGTCCCCGAAGACGTCATGCGCTTTTTCCGCGAGAAAGACGGGCAACAGGGCACCCGTCCCTACCTTTTTGATCCCATATTCCAAACCGCGCGCCCCAATGAACTTCCGAAAAGCAAGGCAACCTACATCAAGAAACCCTGATTCCCTCGTCCGCCGCGGATGCTGGGCGGTGCTTTGGACGGCATTGCTTGCCATCGGACTTCCGGCGCGAGGCGAAACCGACGCAAAGGCCGACCCTTCCGCAGTCACCGAGATCGAGGGTTTTGCAAGACTCGCTCGCCGGGCTGCAAACGAGGAGAAATGGCCGCTCGCCGATCATTTTCTCGGTTTGCTCGGCGGTGTGAATGCACCGGACAAAGCCAAGAAAGCCGCATTCCAAGGGCTGGCGGAAGATTATGAGAAGCACCATCAAGTCTCCAAGGCGATCGCCGTGTATGAAAAGATGGCCGATCTCTATCCCGAAGCTCCGGACACGCCGAAATTGATTTTCCACCTGGGAATTCTCTACCGCGAAAGTGGCGCTCCGAAGCTGGCCATCGCGCGTTTTTTTACCGTGCTCAGCTCGACGCTGAAATTTGGCACCAAGGATTTGGACGCGTACCGGGCTCTCGCGCAGAGCGCACGATGGGAGATCGCGGAGACATTTTTCCAGTCCGGCGATTTCCAAAAGGCGCAGAATTACTACGCCTTGCTCTCCCGGATCGATCTGCCCGGCCCGGAAATGGCGCGTGTCCGATTCAAGCTCACGCACTGCCTGTTCCTGATGAACGATGTAGCTGGTGCCATCACCGCAGCGCAAAGTTTTCTACAGTCCTTTCCAGATGATCCCGCTGCGGCCGAGTGCCGTTATCTTCTGGCCAGTGCGTTCCGTTCGCAGGGTAAGCATGCCGAAGCGTTTGAAACTGTGCTCGCACTCCTCCACCATGAAAACGCCCGCCAGGAAAAGGCACCGGAAAAATGGATCTACTGGAAGAAGAAAGCAGGCAATGAATTCGC
>BJFP01000327.1 GCA_014189875.1 Verrucomicrobiota bacterium
AGGACCTCCTTCTCTAGCCGCTTGCGCTCCTCGATCGCCTGCCCGAGCGACTCGACGGCTTTCTGCAGTGCCGCGGTGCGCGCGACGACCCGCTCCTCCAGTTCGGCATTCAGCGTGCGAATCGCGTTCTCGGCCTTCTTCCGTTCGGTGATGTCGCGAATGACGCTGCACACCAGCATTCCCTCCGCCGTCGGAAGGGGGCTGAGGCCGATCTCGGCGGGGAACTCGCTGCCGTCCTTGCGCCGCGCGGGAAATGAAGCGCCTCCACCCATGGGCCGGTTCGTCGGTTCGTCGGAGTACTGCCCGTGCCTTGCCGCATCGGCGCGCCGGAAGGCCGCGGGCATCAGCATCTCCACATTGCTGCCCACGAGTTCCCGCCGCGTGTAGCCAAACAACTTCTCGGTCTGCCTGTTCACCATTTGGATCCTTCCCACGCGATCCGTAATCACCAGCGCGTCCGGGACGGATTCCATCACGCCGCGGAACTTATCCTCCGCCAGTTTGACCGCGGTGATGTTCACGTGTGCGATGACCGCCATGCGCACACCCGGACCGGCAACCGGTGTCACGTAGCCGGTGAACCATCGTTGCACGCTGGGCGAATGGCATGCGTAATCCATCGTGAACACCTGTTTCCGCCCGCTCAGCACGGCACGGATTCCGGATGCGAAGTGTCTTGCCTCCTTGCCTTCAAGGCCATGGATCTTGGCGCAGACCGTCAGGTAATTCACCCCGCGACCGACCGCCTCGGTGTGGCCTTCGTTCTCAATGCAGAAATTTCGCCATGCGCTGTTGATGTCCACGATCGTCCCGGATTCATCAATCAAGGCGATATGCGCAGGAATGGCCTCCAGCGTGGCGCGCGTAAGCCGCTGCGACTCGCGCAGCGCCGTCTCCATTTTCTTGCGTTCGGTGATGTCGGGATTCGTCCCGATGATCTTCAGAGGCGTGCCACCGGCATCGCGGGTGATCCGCCCGCGCAACTCAAACCACCTCTCGTCTCCATTCGAGAGAAAGCGGTAATTCTCCGTCACGTCCGTCCGATTCGACTCCATCCACTCCTGGAACACCTGCTGCAGCCGTGGCTGATCCTCCGGATGGATCCGGGCGAACCACGGCTCAAGATTGCCAGGCCTGTCCTCCAGCTTGATCCCCATCAGCGCCTCCAACTCCGGCGTCCACACGGCCTTGTTCGTCACCAGATCCCACTCAAAGACGCCCATGCGCGCAGCTTCCTGCGCGAGTGAAAGCAGCTCGACCTTTCTCTGCAGTCTCTCCGCGGTCGCCTTTCGTTCGGTGATGTCCCGGATGATCGCCGTTAATGCGATGACGCGGCTGCTTTCCAGAATCGGGAAAAGCGACACTTCCGCATCCACCAAGGTCCGGTCCTTCCGCAGGTGAACCGTTTCAAACGGGGGAATGGGCATGCCGCTCAACGCCAGTTTCAGGGTCTGCAGGAGTTCACCTTTGCGATCCTCCGACGCCAGGATGGAGACATGCTTGCCGAGAATCTCGTCCTTGCTGTAGCCGAAGATCGCTTCCGCGGCTGGATTCCACGAGCGGAATAATCCGGCCTCCGTGAAGGTAACGATCGCATCGTGGGCAGACTCCACGATGGATGCGAGATGGGCGGCGCTCGCATTCGCCGCGCGAAGCTCCGTGATGTCCGAGATTGCGCTGAGGAACAATGTCGAGTGGCCCTCGGCATCATGGTGCCGGCCTGTGATCATGCGGACGTACCGCACCGTCCCATCCGACGTGACCAGCCGCAGCTCGGCACCGAACTGCGAATCGGCACGGGCACGGCGAAGCTCCCAGAGGTGCTTCAGGAATTTTTGCCGATCCTCCTGCTCGACGAAAACGAGGAATGGCTTGCCGATCACGGTATGCCTCGCGACGCCGAGCAGTCGCACCGCTTCCAAGTTGATGGCGCGGATGCAGCCTTGGCGATCGAGGGTCAGGTAGCCCACCGGCGCCTGCTCATGAAGCTCGGAGAAACGCTGGTGGGAAATCTCCAGCGCGGCGTGGGCTTTGCCGAGTTCCTCGTTCTGGATTTGCAGCAGATCCCGATGCTGCTCCATCTCCGCGAGCAACGCGGAAGCCGCGGCGTCCGTCTTGTTCCGCGTGCCCGGCTTTCCCTTGCGCGCGACAGGCGCGACATTCGCTTTTCTTCGCTTGCTCGCACGGACGCTGCGTGCGGGTTTTTCTTGGGGCGTGCGTTTCATCACCGGTTCAGCTCTTGAGCGCCAAAGGTGCGCCACATGCCAGCCCAGGGCACCCGTGGCAATCGGATGAAAACCACAAAGGAGGCGTGCTTCTGGGGAGCGCGGGCGCCCCGCCTGCGGTGCCGCGCGCCCCCGCGCGGCACATCGGGCGCCCGTTTGTGAATGCATCGCCTTGGGTGCCCGGGTGTGTTCCGCGAGGCGCGGAACACCGCGCGCGGGGCGCACGCGCTCCCCGATGCACGCCGTCCCGAATTTCTGCCCGTCACTTTCCGGCAAGTTCCATTTTCACGCCGCGCACTCTTGACGCGATTGATCGCCGGCTTGTCACCGGGCATTTGGCCCTCCATTGCGGCGTTCGGTTTCATCTCACATCACTTGCGTGCGGTCGCGTCCAGCATCGCGAGCAGGATCCAATCGGCATGACTCTCCGCCGTCGCGAGGCGGCGGGCATTCAGCCGCAGCGTCTTTTTGCCGACGCCGGGAAACTTCGCCTCAAACGGAAAATTCTCCAGCGTCGTGTGAGCCGGCAGGATTTTTTCCAGCAGCTCGCGCAGCTCGGGGATGTCCCACTGGCCATTGCCGAGCTTGTAGATGAAGCGGCCCTCCGTGTCCTCCGGCTTCACTCGGAAAAGATCGTAGAAACTGCGGTTCGCCATCTGCACGTGGAGTTCTCCGTCCAGCACCAGCAGCGGTTCGCGCACCGTGGCCACGATGGATTCCGCCAGCAGCCGCGCGCACTCGGAAGCGGCGAGGCTGTGCTTCAGCGCATCAATGTCCAGCAGCGTCACCACCACGCCGTTGATGCGGTTGTCCGTCGTCCGGTAAGGGCGGATGCGCAGGACATACCAATGGCCTTCGCGATCCTGGATTTCCCGCTCCTCGACATTCAGCGTCTCCAGCACGCGGGCGATGGATTCATGCAGCTCCGGCAGATCGAGGCTGAACTTCAAATCCGTGACGGGGCGGCCCACGTCGCCGGGGATGAGGCTCAGGACTTTCTGCGCATGCGGAGTGAAACGGCGGATGCGCAGTTCCTTGTCGAGCATCACGACCGAGAAATCCACGCTGCTGAAAAGATTCAGCAGGTCGTCGCTGACTTCCTGCAGCTCGAGGTTCCGGTTGTGGAGTTCCTCGTTGAGCGTCGTGAGTTCCTCGTTCGTGGACTGGAGTTCCTCCTTCGCCGTTTCGAGTTCCTCGTTCGTGCTCTGCAGTTCCTCGTTGCCGGAGAGTGCCTCCTCGTTCGCCGCGCGCAGATCTTCGTCGGAAGCCTCGTGCTCCTCCATGAGCGTGTGGAGCGATTGCTTCGTGGCGGACAGTTCCTCGCGCAACTGCGCCAGTTCCCGCTGGGCCACGGTGCGATGACCGGCCTTGCCCTTCGGCATCGCGGCCACGACCTCGGAGGATTTTTCCTCGAAGAGCACGAGGAAGAAACGCTCCTCCGAAGTCGGCACCTGGAACGGGAGCACGCGGACATTCAGGGAAAGGAGGCGCCCGTTTTCGCGCATCTGCACGCCTTCGCGGCTGGCGGTCCGGTTCTGCTTCGCCGCCCTCGCGATGAGCG
This sequence comes from Verrucomicrobiota bacterium, assembly GCA_014189875.1. GTDB lineage: Bacteria > Verrucomicrobiota > Verrucomicrobiia > Chthoniobacterales > Chthoniobacteraceae > SXWH01. The sequence continues at coordinate 3,787 of BJFP01000327.1, forward strand.
GGCGCAATTCCATGGCGAGACCCTGCCGCGCCATCTGTAGCAGGTTCAGGCTGGCGGCCCCCGGACCGTGCATGAGGAAGGGCTCCGTGCGGCCGCGGAACTGGAGGATGTCCATGCGTGAATTCACGACGACACCGCCCGGCGCAAACTCGCTCAGCACGAGCGCATCGGCCTGCTTGCGCACTTCGCCCAACACATTCTCCGAGCTGCGGCGGATGCTTGCCGGTGGTCGCATCTCCCTGCTCCCGACAGCCGTCGCAAAGGGTTACATCCGCGTGGCGAGCCGCTCGGACACGGCGCGCTTCGCGTAGATCCGCTGCTTCGCGTCCACCAGCTCAAACAGATCGGCAAAGCCGCCCACGGACTCCGCGGTGCCGAGCAGGAGAAAGCCGTGCGGATTCAGCGCGTAGTGGAAAATCGGGATCACCTTCTTCTGCATCGGCGTGCCGAAATAGATCAGCACGTTGCGGCAACTGATGAGGTCCACCTTCGAGAAAGGCGGATCGGTGACGACATTCTGCCGCGCGAAGACACAGACATCCCGGATGGCCTTGCTGATGCGGTAGCCGCCGTCCGTCCTCGTGAAAAAGCGCCGCAGCCGCTCGGGTGTGATGTCGGCCTTGATGCTCTCGGGATAGATCGCGTTGCGCGCGCGGTTGAGCACCGTCTCGTTCACATCCGTCCCGAACAACTGGATCGGGCATTTCCTTCCCGCCTTGTCCATGAACTCCATCAGCGCCATCGCGAGCGAGAAAACTTCCTCCCCGCTCGAGCATCCCGGCACCCACACGCGGACGGCTTCCTCCGCGGATTTGTGCTTCACGATGCGCGGGAAGATTTTCTTCTTCAGCGTCTCGAACACCTTCGGATCGCGGAAGAAGCCGGTGACGGAAATCAGGAGGTCCTGGAAGAGCGCATCGAGTTCACCGGGGCTCTCACGCAGGCGCGCGATGTAGCTCGCGAGGCTGTCCATTTTCAGCAGCACCATGCGCCGATTGATGCGCCGGCTCAGCGTGTTCGGCTTGTAGTTGGAAAAATCAATCCCCGCATGAACCCGGAGCAGCGCGAAGATCTGTTTGAACTCGCTGCC
>BJFP01000328.1 GCA_014189875.1 Verrucomicrobiota bacterium
CTTCGCGCACGATGGCGGCTTTGCCGAAGTCGATGAAGTATTCTTCCTCGGGCACGGGTCCTTTCACGGTCATCAGCTCGCGATGTTCGAGGAAGAGCACGGGGTCGTCGCAGGTGAGCGCGGTTTTAAGCAGACCTTTCGCATCACGCGGTGAGGAAGGCACCACGACACGCAGGCCGGGGAAGTGCGCATACATCGAGTAGTAGCTGCCGCTGTGATGCGTGGCGGCCGCGTGACCGATGCCGATGCAGCCGCGCATCAGCACGGGCATCTTCAGTCGCCCACTGCTCATGTATTGCATCTTGGCGATCTGATTGACGATCTCGCCGACGGCATCGAGCACGAAGTCGGCGAACATGAAGTCCACCACGGGCCGCGTGCCGGTCATCGCTGCGCCTCCTGCGAGTCCGACGAAACCGCGCTCGCAAATGGGTGTGTCACGCAACCTCGCCTCGCCGTGAATCGCAAACAGGCCGCTGGTCGTGGCGAAGTTGCCGCCGCGCACACCGATGCCTTCGCCCATGACGAAGATCTTCGGATTGCGCGCCATCTCTTCGGTGAGTGCTTCGAGTGTGGCCTTCATGAAGGTCAGCTCGCGTGTGGCTGACGATGTCGGCGGTGCCTCCCGATGAGCTGCGCTTGCTGACGAAGCATAGACGTGAGTGGTGGCGCTCTCGGCCGTCGGGTAAGCGCTCTTTTCGGCGAACTCATGCGCCGATTCCGTGAGTGTGCCGACCTCTTGCTCGATGGCGCTCAGTTCGCCATCGGTCGCGAGTTTTTGATCAAGCAGATGCTTCTTCAGTCGCGCGATGGGACACTGTGCTTTCCACTGCTCCACATCTTCACGCGTTCGATAAGTGAAGTCGCCCATGCCTTCGGCGTGCGCGCGGGTGCGGTAGGTTTTGCATTCGATGAGCGTCGGGCCTTCACCGTTGCGAGCACGCTTCACGGCCTCGCGGGCCACGGCTTCCACGGCGAGCACGTCGTTGCCATCCACTTCGATGCTGGTGATGCCATACGCCGCGCCGCGTGCTGCGACGCTGGGATTGCCCGCGACACTGGAGAACGGAACCTCGGTCGCGAACTGGTTGTTCTCGCACACGAACAGCACCGGCAGCTTCCAGATGCTCGCCATGTTCAGGCCTTCGTGAAACGCGCCGTTGTTCGCCGCGCCATCGCCGAAGAAGGCGATACCGACATTGCCTGTCTTCATTATCAATGAACTGTAGCCAGCTCCAGTGGCTTGCAGGATGCAGGGGCCGACGATGCCGCTGGTGCCCATCATGCCGATCTCCGGCGCAAACAGATGCATGGAGCCGCCGCGACCGCGCGAGCAGCCTGTCTCGCGACCAAAGAGTTCCGCCATGAGTTGGCGCGGCTCCATGCCTTTGGCGAGCGCATGACCATGACCTCGATGCGTGCTGAAGACGGCGTCCGCTTCATGCAAATGCGCGCACACGCCTGTGGCGATGGCTTCCTCGCCAACATAAGTGTGGCAGGCTCCGTGGATGAGTCCGCGCTGATGCGATTTTGCCAGACGCTCCTCCACCATGCGGATGACGAGCATGGTGCGGTAGAGCTGAAGCGGGGATGATTTGGCCGTGATGGAACTCATGCTGATTTAGGTTTGAGACGCAGAAAGCTGATGATGGCGCCGCCGACGATGAAGCAGGCGGCGAGGAAGTGGAGGCACTGCATTTCGCCGTAGCCGTGTGTGCGCAACCAGCCGGTGACGTGGTTGCCTGCGTAGCCGGCGAGGTTCGCACCCATGTTGATCAGACCGGTGGCCACTGCGGCGGCGGAAGCGGTGAGCGTGAGCGATGGCAGCGTCCAGAACGGCGAGATCCAGAAGAACGCGCCGAACGCCGTGAGGCAAAGCCAGATCATCTGCGTGCCAAAGCCCTGCCCCGGAATCGTGCTGCACATGAGGAAGATGCCGGTGGCGATCATGCCACCGGCAGCGTGCCATTTGCGATCGCCCGTGCGGTCGGCGGTCTGGCCGGAGATGAGCACGCTGAGGATGCCGCAACTGTAATACAGGCCGCTGTAGAGCAGCGTCATTTGATCAGAACCACCGGAAAGATTCTTCACTGTCGTCGGCAGCCAGAAACTGAGCGCGTAGCCTCCGCTGTTACCCACCAGCACGCCGACTACCAGCAGCCAAACTGCGGGCAATCGCAGCGCCTGCCAGACGGAGACTTTGCCCGTGACTTCCTTTGCCGCCGCTTCGGCAGCAAGCACGCCTTCGAGGTGATCACGCTCGGCCTGCGTGAGCCATTTTGCATTTCGAGGTCGATCCGTGAGGCACGCGAGAACGACAAAGCCCAGCACCACCGCAGGCAGCCCCTCCACGATGAAAAGCCACTGCCAGCCATCGAGTCCGAACCATTTCACATCCAGCAGCATCGACGACACCGGCGCACCGAGCGCAAGACTGAACGGCACGGCCACAAGCAGGCCCGACAGCGCCCGCGAGCGATCCCTCTGCGCAAACCAGTGCGTGAAATACACAATGATACCGGGGAAGAATCCCGCCTCCGCCACGCCGAGAAAGAAGCGCGCCCAGTAGAACTGCGACGGCGTTTTCACGAATGCCATCGCCGCCGAGATGAAGCCCCAAGTGATGAGAATGCGCGCAAACCACTTCCGCGCACTCCATCGCTCCACCAGCAGCGCGCCCGGAATCTCCAGGAAGAGATAGCCGATGAAGAACACGCCAATGCCGAAACCGAACACGTCCTCCGAAAAGCCCAGCGCCTTGCCCATGCGCAGCTTGGCAAAGGCCACGTTTGCGCGGTCGAGGTAGGAGATGATGTAGAGCAGGATGACCAGAGGCAGCACACGCCACGCGACCTTGCGGCGGAGGGCGACGGGATCGATGGAGGAGGGAGTCATGGAGCGGTGGAGTGGTGGCGCTTCCGACTACGGGTTAGACTCGGCCACAACTGGATTGGTGAGCGCGCCGATTTTTTCGATGTCGATGGTCACGGTGTCGCCGGGCTGGAGGAATACAGGCGGCTTCATGGCGGCGCCGACGCCTTGGGGCGTGCCAGTGAGGATGACAGTGCCGGGCAGCAGCGTGGTGCTGCCGCTGAGAAACTCGATGAGGGTTGGCACGTCAAAGATCATGTCGTTCGTGTTCCAGTCCTGCATCGTTTTGCCATTGAGGATGGTTTGGATGCGCAGCGTGTTTGGATCAGCGATCTCGTCCTTGAGCACAAGACAGGGGCCAAGCGGCGCAAAGGTGTCGAAGGTCTTGCCACGGCACCATTGGCTGCCACCGCGCTTGATCTGCCAGTCGCGGGCGCTCACGTCATTGGCGCAGGTGTAGCCGAGCACGTAATCGAGCGCATTCGCCTTGGAGACGTTCTTGCAGGCCTTGCCAATGACGACAGCGAGTTCGCACTCGTAGTCCACTTCATCGCTGGCGAGATGGCGTGGCAGGACGATGTCATCGCCGGGATTCTGCACCGCGCCCGGCGATTTCATGAAGAGCACCGGATACTGCGGGATGGCGGCGTTGCTCTCCTCGGCATGCTTGCGGTAGTTCAGGCCTATGCAAAAAATGGCCGTGGGCTGCAGCGGCGCGAGGAGTTTGCCCGGCGTGATGATTTCATCAGTGACGCGGAAGTTGCCGAATAAGTCGCCCTCGATGCGGCGGGCGGTGCCGTCGGGTTGAAGGGCTGCGTGCTGGATGGTGCCGTCGTTGGCTTGGTGGCGGATGATGCGCATGGTGGTGTGTAGGTGAGGATGTGAAAAAGGCGTGGGGTTTTATTTTCCGGTGGTGTAGCCGCCATCCACGGTCATGGCGCTGCCGGTGACAAAGGACGCCGCGTCGCTGGCGAGATAGAGCGCGGCGGAGGCGATCTCAGAGGGCGCGGCCATGCGTTTCATGGCGTGCGGAGCCTCCATCTGGCGGAGATAGTCGTCGGGGTTTTCATACTGGCGCAGCATGGCATCCACAAAAGGCGTGCGGACGCGGCCGGGGCAGATGCAATTGATGCGCACGCCCGTGGTGCCGTGGTCCATGGCCATCGCGCGGGTCATGCCGACGACGGCGTGCTTGGTCGTCGTGTAGGCGAAGCGCGCTTCCATGCCCATGAGTCCGGCGATGGAGGCGATGTTGACGATGGAGCCGATGCCGCGCTCGATCATGCCCGGCAGCACCGCGCGGGAGAGGTGATACATGCCGAGCACATTGACCTTCCAAAGCCTTTCCAAGTCGTCGGGCTTGGTGGTCAAAATGGTGCCGACATGCCCGACACCCGCGTTGTTAACGAGCACATCGCAGCGTCCGCATTTCTCGGTGACCGTGCGCACAGCGGCAAGGCATGAGGACTCGTCACTGACATCCAGCACGAGCGATTCCGCGCGATGGCCCGCCTCGCAGATCCGAGCGGCGGTTTGTTGCGCGGCAGCTTCGTCGCGGTCGGTGGCAAACACGAGCGCTCCGGCTTCGCCGAAGCATTCCGCGATGGCGGCTCCGATGCCGGAACCGGCGCCGGTGACGAGGGCGATTTTATCAGTGAGTCTGATCATGGTTGGGGATGGAGTTTCAGCCTCTCCGCAGCCTCGCGTGTGGTTTTCTCGAACAGCGCCGCATTGCGCGGTTGCTTCAGATCTTCGTCGAAGGTCGGAATCATCTGCCTCATGCGCTCGTGGCCATCTGCGCAGGCGAGCAGATGTGGCAGGCAGGTTTTGATGACTTCGAGCGCGATGTTCGCCGAAACCGATGCGCCGGGCGAAGCTCCGAGCAGCGCTGTGAGGGAACGGTCGGTCGATGAGAACACTTCGGTGCCGAAATACACTGCGCCGCGATCCGCCTTCTTGATGGTCTGCACGCGGATGCCCGCCTGCAAAA
>BJFP01000329.1 GCA_014189875.1 Verrucomicrobiota bacterium
AGGCGCAGAGACGCAAAGGGATGCGCATGGGTTCGCACTCACCCGGTGGGTGAATGCCTGCTTGTTGGCATCTGCTTCTTCTTTGCGCCTTTGCGCCTTTGCGCGACATCCCATCGCCGGATTTAGGCTTAGCGTTCAAGTTGAGTCCAATAATCCAGAACCAGGCGCAGATGCTTCTGATCCGTTCGGGATCTTTGGCGAGGCGGGGCAGGCCTTGCTGAAGCTGGCTGAGCACTCCGGCCATGTCTGCAAAGACCCGGTTGGGGAATTCCTTCTCACGTAGTTCAAATCAATCCGTTGTCAGGCCGGTTGCATTTTTGAAACGTCGTGATATTTCACGACGTAATGCCAAGACCCGCCAGCCAGAACCTCACCGCCGCACAGCAGCGCGTCGCGCGCACGTTGGCGGATTTCGAGCGTGCGGAGCGGCCCGGCTTCATCGCCGACCTGCTGAAGGCGCTGCGCCTCGCGGCCGAGAGCAGCCTCACGCCGACGCTGCAAAAGATGGCGCGTAACGGCTTCGTGGAAATCCTGTGCGGCGGCGTTCGCGGGCGTTCGCGGGTCGTGCGGCTCACGGCGAAGGGACGCCATACGCTCGGCATCGGCGGGCTGCCGTTGCTCGGTTCGATCCCGGCAGGGCCGGTTTCAGAGGCCATCGCGCAGGCGGCGGAAATCATCGAGCCGGGCGCGCTGCTGCCGCACAAGCCCGGCGACTTTTTGCTCAGCGTACGCGGTGACTCGATGATCGGCGATGGCATCCTCGACGGCGATCTCGTGCTGCTGCGTCCCGGTGCGCGCGTGGCGCACGGGGCGATCGCGGCGGTGTGTGTCGGCGATGATCGCGAGGGGACGCTGAAGCGCGTGCTGTTTGAAAATGACGGCAGGCGCGTGCGGTTGCGCGCGTCGAATCCCATTTTCAAGGACGTGATCGTGCCGGCGGAACGCGTGCATTTCGCCGGGTTGCTGAAAGGAGTGATGCGCCATGTCGGCAGGCGCAAATGACGCACACACGGCGACGGCCAGCCGGCTCGCGGAAATGCGCCGGATGCTCGCGGAAAAATTTCCCGCCGTGGAACACAAGCCCGGTGGCATCCTGCGCACCGGCCTCGACGGCCTCGACGCCGCGGAAGGCGGCGTGCGTCGTGCGGCGTTGACGGAATTTTCCGGCACGAGTGGCGCAGGCGCGCTTTTTTTGCAGGCCATGCTGCGCGCCGTGTGTCGCGAACGGTGCTTCGCCGCGCTCGTGGACGCCGCGCGCACGTTCGAGCCGGATGCGTGTCCGCGCTCCTCGCTCGCTCGGCTGCTCGTCGTGCTGTGCGCGGACGCGGCGCAGGCGGTGAAGGCCGCGGATCTGCTGCTGCGCGACGGCAATCTCGCGCTCGTGATGCTCGACTTGCAGTCGGTGCCGCCCGCGCAGTTGCGGCGCATCCCGGCGAACACCTGGCACCGTTTTCAACGGCTCGCGGAGCAGACGACGGCGGCGTTTGTCGTGCTCACCACCGCGCCGATCGTCGAGGCCGCGCAAGTGCGCATCACGGGCGCGGGCGGATGGACGCTCGCCGCGCAACGCCGTTGGCGGCACGAGGTGATCTCAGGCACGGACTGGCGCATTTTTCCACGGCGCACGGCGCACGCACACCCTCGTGCGTGGGAAAGCGAACACGCCACCGCATGAGGACGCACCATGTTTGCCGTCGTCCTCGTGCCAAATTTCCGCCTGCAGGCGGCGCTGCGATTCCGCGAGGAAACGTGGCTGCGGCGTCCCGCTGCAGAGAGTGCCTGCGGCGCCTCGCCGCAGAGGGAGTTGCGGTGCCCCGCCACCGAGGGCAGCGCGACTCCTTGCTCGCAGCCCATCGTGCTCGTTGACGCGAACGATCCAAAATCCGGCATCCTCGAAATCAACGGCACTGCCGCCGCTGCAGGAGTCAGCGTGGGGCAGACCTCGACACAAGCCCTCGCTCGTTGCCCCGCACTCGCCATCGTCCCGCGCTCGCCCGCGCAGGAGCAGAGCGCACAGGCCGCGCTGCTGGAAATCGCGGGCACACTTTCGCCGGAGGTCGAGGCGACGGCGGACGGCTTTTGCACCGTGAACCTCCGCAGTGCGCGCGGGCATGACTGGCCCGCACTCGGCGCGCGCATCGTCGCGGGCCTCGCGGCGCTTTCGCTCGGCGGACAGGTGGGCATCGCGTCGAATCCCGATCTCGCATTCATCGCCGCACGCCACGCGCGGCCCGTGCTCACGGTGCAGACGTCGCACGCATTCCTAGCGAATCTCGCGCTGCACGAACTCAACCCCTCGCCCGATCTGCTCGCGGTGCTCGGCGACTGGGGCATCCACAATCTCGCGCAGCTCACGAGCCTGCCACGCGGCGAACTCATGGACCGCCTCGGCCCCGAGGCCGCGCGGCTGTGGGAGCGTGCGGGAGGAAAAATGGAGCGCCCGTTGCTGCTCGTGCGGGCGGCGGAGGAATTTGCGGAGGCCTTCGATTTCGAGCGCGAGGTGGAGACTGTCGAGCCGCTGCTTTTCATCGTGCGCCGCTTCCTCGATCAGCTCGCCGCGCGCCTCGGCAATGTGCACCGTGTCGCCGGCCGCATGGCGCTCACGCTCATGCTCGCAAACGGCGGCACGCACGCGCACACATTCACGGTGCCCTCGCCGACTGCGGATGTGGACGTTCTTTTCCGCATCGTCCACACGCACCTCGACGGGCTGCGGCTTGACCACGCGGCGACGGGCGTGCGCCTGCTCATCACGCCCGCGCTCGCAGAACGGCAGCAGTTCCAGCTCTTCGAGAGTCCGCTGCGCGATCCAAACCGCTTTGGCGAGACGCTCGGCAGGCTCGCCGCGCTCGTCGGTGCGGAAAATGTCGGCACCGCCGAAGTCCTCGACACGCACCGGCCCGACAGCTTCCGGCTCCGCGCGCCGCGCTTTCACGAAATGAACACAGCAAATGCCGACGCGGATTCTTTCGACGTGGGATTGCCGCTGCGCCGCTGGCGTCCGCCCCTCGTCGCGGAGGTGCGCGTGGTGCGGCAGCGGCCGGAGTTCATCGTTTCCGAAAAAGTGCGCGGAGTCATCCGCGACGCACTCGGCCCGTACCGCGCGAGCGGCGGCTGGTGGGAAAGCGCGCTCTGGGCGACGGAGGAATGGGACATCGAAACCGAAGCCGGCGGCCTCTACCGCCTCGCACGCGCAGGCAGCGAATGGCGCATCGAAGGCAGCTACGACGAGCCGCCCGCGCAGGAGCGACGCACCGTCGTGGCGATGCATCCGGAGGAGGGAACACGATGAACTTACGCCTGCGACCAGTCCTCGATTTTCAACCCCGGCACACGGGTAAATTCCGCCGTGTTGTTCGTCACCAGCGTCGCATCGTGTGCAAGCGCGGTGGCAGCAATCCAAAGATCATTCGAGCCGATGCGCGTGCCTGTCTTTTCCAACGACACCCGGATTCGTGCGTACGCTTCCGCCACTTCCTCCGTGATCTCAATCAACTCATGTCTTTCGAGCAGGGCTTCGATCTCACCGAGAAGCAAATCCCTCCGGGTGCTTTTTTCAGCACCGACCATCAGCTCGCCAAATACCGTCATCGGGATCGCGAGTTGATTTGCACGATGCTGGTGCCAGCGGGCGCAAACCATTGCCTGGCCACGCGAAAACATGATGCAGGCATTCGTATCGAGAAACCACATCGGCTAGAACTCGATGGGCTCGATCGGCGGTTCTGGCCGATCCTCCGGCTCACGGAAGTCATCCACGTCCGCGAGTGCACCCGCGTGACGCTCAAACCAGCCGGGCGGGTATCCCATCTCGTCGCACGGCACCGCGACACGCACTCGCCGGCGGCCTGTCAAACGCAGTCTGGCCCATTCAGACAGCGGCATATTCGCGCGACGCGCCTTTTCTTCGGCGATGCGCGCATCGGCGTCAGGCAGTTCGATCGTCAATATCATGCCTTAAACGATGCCCGTTTTCATTGCCGCACGCAAGTCGTGCCGCGATAGCCCATGGACTACGTCGAACTCCATGCCCGCAGCGCGTGCAGTTTCCTGCGCGGCGCATCGCATCCCGAGGCGCTCGTCGCGCGCGCGGCGGAACTGGGCATCGGCACGCTCGCGGTGTGCGATCGCGACGGCGTGTACGGCTCGGCGCGCGTCCATGCGCGCGCGCGGGAAAACGGCGTGCGCGCAATCGTCGGCGCGGAACTGACGCTGGACGATGGCAGTGTGCTGCCGGTGCTCGTGGAGACGCGCGAGGGATACCGCAACCTCTGTCAGCTCATCACGCGCGCGAAGCTGCGGGAACCGCAGGGAAAACGCCCAACGCCCAACGCCCAACGCCCAACGCCCAACGCCCAAGGAACGTGATGCGGCACCGGCGAAACCTTGGACGTTGGGAGTTGGGAGTTGGGCGTTGGGCGTTGATCCCAAGCACCCGCCCGTTTTCTGGGCCGACCTCCCCGAATTTTCCGCGGGCCTCGTCGCCCTCACCGGTGACGAGGAAGGCCCGCTCCGTCGTGCGCTCGCGCGCGATGATCGCAGCGGTGCAAACGCGTGCGTTTCACGGCTCACGGACGCGTTTGGAAAAGGAAATGTCTTCGTCGAAATCCAGCGTCACCTCCGTCGCGGCGAGGAGCGGGAAAACGACGCACTGCGCGATCTCGCATCCGCATCCGGCCTTCCGCTGCTCGCGACGAACGGCGTGCTTCACGCGACGCGCGACGAGCGCGCGGTGCTCGATGTCCTCACCTGCGCGCGCAACCACACGCACCTCGACGCAGCGGGCCGCCTGCTGTCGCAGAACGACGAGCGGCACTTCAAGCCCGCCGCGCAGATGGCGC
>BJFP01000330.1 GCA_014189875.1 Verrucomicrobiota bacterium
GGAGGATCTCTCCGTGGATCTGGAACTGGCGCGAGATGTGGAGCAGGTGCGAAAGGTCGGTGCGTTGCTTCGCGGGAGAAAAAGGAAAGTCGCGTGTCGGCGCAAGCGCTGCATTTCCTAAAGCCACTTCTTCCTGCGGAAAAAGATGAGCTGCCCGATCGCGATCACGATCATCACGCCCCAGAGCGCGAAGTATCCCCAGCTCGTTTTCAGCTCCGGTATGTTGCTGAAATTCATCCCGTACACGCCGACTAGAAATGTGAGCGGGATGAAGATGGATGAGATCACGGTGAGCACGCGCATGGTTTCATTCGTCCGCAGGCCGACGCTGGAGAGGTACATGTCCATGAGGCTTGTGACCACGTCGCGGTAGGACTCGATGAGGTCCATGATCTGCACGGTGTGATCGTAGAGGTCGCGGAGATAGACCTTCGTCTCCGGGCGGATGAATTCGCTGTCGCCGTGCAGCATCGAGTTCACCACGTCGCGCTCGGGCCACACGAAGCGCCGGAGCTGCATGAGCGTGCGTTTCAGCGAATGAAGCTGGCCGATGGTTTCCTTGCCGGGACTCGTGAGCACGGAGTCCTCGATCTCCTGGAGCGCCTCGCCGATTTGCTCCAGCACGGGGAAGCCGTGGTCCACGATCGCGTCGAGCAGCGCGTAGGCAAGGTAGTCGGCCTTCATCGTGCGGATGTTTCCGCCGCCCGCACGGATGCGCTGGCGGACGGGCTCGAAGACATCCATCTCGGCATCCTCCTGGATGCTGATGAGAAAATTTCCGCAGACGAAAAGGCTGACCTGTTCGCCGCAGAGCGATTCCTCCGGGTCGTGGTAGATCATCTGCGCGATGATGAAGAGGTGCCCCGCATACGGCTCCAGTTTCGGCCGCTGGCCGACGTTCAGCACGTCTTCGAGCGCGAGCGGATGCAGGCTGAATTTTTCCCCGAGCGCCTTCAGTGCAGCCACGTCGCCGAGGCCGTTGAATTCGATCCAGCGGATTTTTCCATCGTCCGTGGTGCGGCAATCCGGCAGCGCGGCAACGCTGTCGATGACGCGCTCGTGGCAGCCGTTCCGGTCATACTCCATGAGCTTGATGACGACGGATGCGGGCGCATCCGGTGCGGCTTGCAGGGTGGCCGGGGCAGCACCCGGGCGGGAGTAGCGCTTCTTAAACATGTGCGCGATGCAACCAGCCCGCGGCTGAAGCTGCGAGTGGAATAGATTTTACGGGTGCGTCCCGATCCGCGTTTCGGCGGAGTCCAAGAGTGTGGGTGCCGGTGCCTATTTCGCGTTCGGCGCAGCCTGGGCTTTCGCCTTTTCCGCATCGGCCTTCGCCTTTGCGTCAGCCTTGGCCTTGTCGGCCGCAGCGCGCGCTTCGGCCTGCTTCTTTGCGGCTTCCGCGGCTGCGGCTTCGAGCGGTGCCCATGAGGCCTTCGCCTTTTCGAGTTCCGCGGCGTTGAGGCCGAAGGCTTGGAGGACGCCGATCGCCATGAGCTTGTTGCCCTCGCCGTTCATGTGGACGCCGTCACTCGTGACGGTCTTGGTGCCGGGCTTGGCTTCCTTTTTGATGCGCTCCTGGAAGACCTCGTTCAGGTCGGCGAGGGGGAGGTGCTTTTCCTTCGCGAGGCTGCGGAGAAAATCATTGTAGGGCGCGAGGCGCGCATTCTCGGCGTTGTCGAGGGCTTCCTGGATGACGGTCGCGGTGAGGATGACGGGCTTTGCGCCCGCAGCGCTGGCCTTCTCGATGATCGCCGTGATGTTCTTTTTGTAAGTGCCGCGCTCGCTGACATTCCCGTCGTATTCGCCGGGTTTGGCCGCTGCTGCGTCGTCGAGCGGGACACCGCGCTTGCCGTGCCACACGTCGTTCACGCCGCAGCTCAGCGTCATCCACTGCGGCTTTTTGCTGAGCACGTCCTTCTCCAGCCGCGCGAGCATCTGGTCTGACTTGTGGCCGCTGATGCCAGCGGGCACCGGCTCGGCATTTACGCCATTTGCCTCGAGCCCGGCGATCACGAGCCGCACGTATCCGACGGGACTGCCCCATCCGCCCGCGGTGATCGAGTCGCCGAGGAATGCGATCTTGTCACCGCTCTTCACGGCGATCTCAGCGGATGCGCGCTGCATGATGCCGAATGCGGCGAGCGCGGCCGCGGTGAAAATCGAGCGGAGGAACTTGGATGCTGGGGTGTGTTGCATCCGCGGCTTATCGTCCGTGCGAACTTCGCGGGACAAGCGCGAACTTTCCCGGCGCAGGCTGCACCGGAGACGGCGCGATGACCGATTGCTTCACAGACGAATGGAGGCCGCGTGTGGATGATCCGGCGCGCGCCGGTGAAGGCGGGATTTCCACCCCCGCGCGTCCCATTTTCTCAGCGCCGCTTTTTGCCCTTCGCCGTGATGGAGCGCACGTAGTCCGCGCGTTTTTTCAGCAGCGCGGCATCCGGTGCATTGTAGTCCGCAGCGAGATCGTAGATGCCGAGCGCCTGCTGCGCCGCACCGAGGACGGCGGTCTCATTCGCGAGATTGAAAAGCAGATCGCCTACGAGCGGATCGGGCGCCTTCACAAATTTCAACCGCTCACGGAGCTGGTAGCTAAGCCCGTGGAGGACGGTATATTTTTCCTTCGCCGCGGGTGGCTCGCCGACGCGCACTGGCCGCGCATCGCTTCCGTAATCGAGGCCGAGCACCGTGTGCGTCTCCAGCCATTTCGGGTCGCTCGCGAGCGCGATTTTTGCCTCAAGAATTTTCACATGCACCCACTCGGTGCCGCGGTGCGAATCGGCCTTGCGCTCGATGCCCTTGCGGATCCATTCCAGCGCCTTCGCATTTTCGCCGAGCAGTTCGTAAGCGGTGCCGAGGTTCGACGCCACGGCGTAATCGCCCGGCTCCGCCTGCTCCGCCGCTTCGAGGACTTCGCGCGCCTTTGCAAACTGCCCGAGAAAAACCAGCACGCCGCCGTAGTCGCTGCGCTCGCGGATCGTCGGCTTGCCCGCCATCTTCGCGGCCAGCTCCTTCTCGCGTTTTTGGAAAGAGACGGTGTTCGCGGCGTGCGGCATCAGCGAAGCCTTCGATGCCCACACCATGTCCTCGCCAAACTCCATTTTCTTCCCGTCGAGATTCACGTCGGAAATATTGACGCACGCCTGCGCGGGCACGAGCAGCGCGGCGGCGGCCGCTACGAAGAAAGCTTTCATGTGGCGCAGCGTAGTTCCACGCCGACTGCGTGCAAGCCGGAGCGCCGCCCCCGGTCGCTCCTTTTCCACGAACACGCTTCCCCGCCGCCGCGATTCCGTTTAGACAAATCGCCCTTTCCACTCCGCTCTCACTCCGCGCAACACATGACCAGCACCCAAGAAATCACCGACCGCGTCAAGGAACACAGCCAGTGGATCACCGCGATCCAGCAGGAGATCGGGCGCGTCGTCGTCGGGCAGAAATATCTCGTGGACGGCCTGCTCGTCGGCCTGCTCACGAATGGGCACGTCCTTCTCGAAGGCGTGCCCGGCCTTGCGAAGACGCTCGCGGTGAAGACGCTCTCCTCGGCGATCAAGACGGGCTTCCGGCGCATCCAGTTCACGCCGGATCTGCTCCCGGCGGATCTCATCGGCACGCTGGTTTACAATCCGCGCGAGGGTGTGTTCACGACGAAGCAGGGCCCCATTTTCAGCAACCTCATCCTCGCCGACGAAATCAACCGCGCGCCCGCAAAGGTGCAGAGCGCGCTGCTCGAGGCGATGCAGGAGCGGCAGGTGACCATCGGCGACCAGACGTTCAAATTGCCCGACCCTTTCCTCGTCCTCGCGACGCAAAACCCGCTCGAGCAGGAAGGCACCTACACGCTGCCCGAGGCGCAGCTCGACCGCTTCATGCTGAAGCTCAACATCACCTACCCGAGCAAAGTCGAGGAGCGGCAAATCCTCGACCTCATGGGCACGAGCGCGCCGAAGTTGAACGTGCAGGCCGTCGTGGACCCCGACCAAATCATCCGCGCCCGCGAGCTGGTGAACAGCATCTACATGGACGATCGCGTGAAGGACTACATCGTGGACATCGTCTTCGCCACGCGCGAGCCCGCCGCCTACAAGCTGCAAATGGCCGGCCTCATCCGCTGGGGCGCGAGCCCGCGCGCGACCATCGCCCTCACGCTCGCCTCAAAGGCGCGCGCCTTCCTGAGCGGCCGCGGCTACGTGACGCCGCAGGACGTGAAAAGCATCGGCCTCGACGTGCTGCGGCACCGCGTGGCCATCACCTACGAAGCCGAGGCGGAAAACCTCACGAGCGAGAAGATCGTCGAGAAGGTCTTCGCGACGCTCCCCGTGCCGTGAGATTATTTGGCAGGATCATTGGCCGATGTTTTCTCGTAGCGGGATCTGGAATTGCGATCGGCATGATCGTGTTCAGTGCGTTTCTCGCAGTGAAGGTGGTTTTCGCAAAACATGGCTGGCCACACGTTACTGCTTGGGAAGCAATGCTCTACTATTCCCGTTTCATTGTGGGTGGCTTGCTGATCGCAGCGCTGGGCGCATTTCTTGAGAGAATGACGAAAGACAAGTGATGGACAGCGCGCGCGACATCCTCAAAAAAATCCGTCACATTGAGCTCAAGACCCGCGGGCTCGTGCAGACGGCTTTCTCGGGTCAGTATCGCTCGGCATTCAAGGGCCGCGGCATGAACTTCGAGGAAGTGCGCGAGTATCAGCCTGGCGATGACGTGCGCGCGATTGACTGGAACGTCACGGCGCGCATGGGCGATGCGTTCATCAAGAAATTCACCGAGGAGCGCGAGCTGACGGTGATGCTCGTCGTGGACGTGAGCGCGTCGGGCGAATTCGGCAGCG
>BJFP01000331.1 GCA_014189875.1 Verrucomicrobiota bacterium
CGTCGGCGAGCGTCGGGGCGAGTTCCGCTTTCATGTGATGGCGGAAACGCTGGCGCATCCGGCTCACGGTCTTGCGCAGCGTAGCCGCGCTCTCGCCACGCGAGGCCGCAAGAGCTGCAAGAGCGCCGTGCGCGGATTCGCCACCGATGAATGGCTGGAGCGCGGCGAACTCCTCCGCCTTTCCCGCGTCGCGCCATTCGGCGGCGAGGGCTTCGGTGGCGCGGTGCAGGATGTGGAGCGCCCATTGCCGGTCGAACTCTCGATCCGGCGGCAGCGATTGCGCGTCGCCGGGATCGATGCCGGGCGAAGTATCCGTGCCCGCATCCAGCACGACGATATCCACACCGCCGCCGCGGTTCTGCCGCGCATCGCGCTCGCGGCGGTGGCTGAGGTGGTGCTTCAGCGCGCCGAGCAGGTAGCTGCGGAATCGCCCTCGACCCGGCTCCGCACCGCCGAGCGCGGGCTTTTCCAAGATCGCCTCGAAGAACCCGTGCGCCACTTCACGCGCGGCATCTTCATCGCGACCGCTGCGGTGGAGAAAAGCGACGACCGGCTCGTAGCACGCTGCGCACAATTCGCTGAGCGCCTGCCGCCCCTCGGCGCTGTGGCCGGTGGCATGGCGCACGAGCGTCCAGCGCGTAGTGAGGAAGGTGTCAGGCGTCGCGGTCATGCACGGGTGAGCGCGCTCGGCTTGCTCACCGAGCGCCAGACGCGGCGGATGATGAGGAAGCCCACGACCAGCGAGGTCAGCACGGTAGCCAGCACGGTGAAGGCGGTGGCGTTCATCACCAGCATTCGTTCAAACGCAGAAAGCCCATGCCTTCCAGCAATGATGATGGGCGTCCGTATCAAATCAACAAACACCCAGTGCCAAAACCAACCAATCAGGCCCGTCAATGCAAACAGTGGGAACAGCAAGCCGTCGAACACCGCCAGGCCCAGCCCGTAAATTTTTCCTGCCGAGCGGCGGATCTGGGATACGGCGATCCAGCCAAGGATTGTCGTACCGAAGGGAGCGGCGAGGCCAAGGATACCGACCGCGGGAATCACCATTTTCAGCCACCATGGAAACCCTTGATGTTCACCAGGCGGCATCCTCCGCAAAGGCAAAACAAATACGGGAAATGCGACGAACAAGAGCGCTGCCCAGCATCCGCCGCAGATGGCTGCGCGCGAAAAAATCGCAGGCACGGCGATGCCCTCGGAGACGGCACCCTGCAGT
The DNA here is from genome assembly GCA_014189875.1 of Verrucomicrobiota bacterium. GTDB lineage: Bacteria > Verrucomicrobiota > Verrucomicrobiia > Chthoniobacterales > Chthoniobacteraceae > SXWH01. Next base: position 1,223 of record BJFP01000331.1, read on the forward strand.
GCCGGCGGGACGCCCGCTATAGTCTCCACCTGCGTCTTCACCTCGCCCGCGCTGTGCTGGCGGCGATCGCGTTCCGTTTCCAGCGCCTGCTGCACGATGGCGTCCACCCGCGGATCGGCGTCGCTTTTTTCCGAAGGCCGAGCGAGCGCGCCCTGCGGAAGTTCGCCGGTGAGCAGTTCGTAAAAGACGACGCCGAGCGAGTAGATGTCCGCGCGGTGATCGACGTCGGAGGGAGATTCGCGCTGCTCGGGGGACATGTAGCTCGGCGTGCCCAGCGCGGTGCCGGATTGCGTGAGACCGGGTGCTTTTGCCTGAGCGATGGAGTCGCGCACAGGAGTGTCCGCGTCACTGCCGAGCAGCTTCGCGATGCCGAAGTCGGCGAGCTTCACGCGGCCTTTCGCGTCGAGGAGGATGTTCTCGGGCTTGATGTCGCGGTGCAGCACGCCTTCGTCGTGCGCGAATTGCAGCGCGTCGCAAATGTGCGGGATGATCGCCAGCGCCTGTCCCGGCGTGAAGCGTCGCGCACGCATGGCCTGCCGCAGGTTCACGCCATCCACGTACTCCATGATGAGGTAGAAATATTCGCCCGCCTTTCCGGAGTCATGCACTGCGACGATGTTCGGATGATGCAGCCGCGCCAGGAGCGGCCCTTCGCGCTCAAAGCGACCCGCAAATGCCGCGTCGCGCTCCGTGAGTGACGCGGGCAGCAGCTTCAGCGCGACGAGCCGGTTTAGCTTCGGCTGCCGCGCCTTGAAGACGCAGCCCATGCCGCCCTGGCCGATTAACTCCAGGATCTCGAGCTGCGGAAATGCGGCGACGACGGATGCAATCGACGGCGCAGGGTGGTGCGCTTCACCGCCGGGCTGCGCGGTGGGCTGCATCGCCGCGCGCATGAGGCATTGCGGACAGCCGGAAACATTTGCGGAGTCCATCGGACCACCGCACACAGGACAGGTTTTGGGATTAGGAGCGCTCATCACAAGTTCCTTACGCGTCCGGGCTCAAACGCGGCAAGGATTCGCAACTTTATTCGGATGGCTTCAATGCGCAGCACGCGATTGGCGGGCGCGGGTTATGCAGCGCCGGGATGGCGATAAGGCGCGCGATATATCTGACAACGCGGCGCTTGCAAAAGTATTACTGCGCTTCAGCGCGCAAATGGGCGCAGCCTTTGGACTGCGGCAGCCCTGCTGCCGTCGGGCTGGAAAAGATCGCCCGACACACGACGGCTTCGGCCCGGGTTGCTAGGAAATTGCTTTCGCGCCCGCCGCACCGGAAACGGTCAGAACGCGGACTGGCGTCAGGGTGTGAGGGGGTATGGGGGGAGCGAGGGGCGGAAAGAGGATGAAGTGCGTTGGTGACGCTCCTCCGCACGGGGAATTTCCGGCAGGAGGATGCGGTTGCGGAGGGCTTCATGCGTTCGAGCGTCGTTCGCGAGAATGTTCATCCGGTCCGCTTTGCCAAGCATTTTTTGGCTGCGGCTTTTTTCTGGCGCGGAGATCCCCGTGGCCTCAGTCGCCGTCGAGAACGAGGATGTTGCCGTCTTCGCGGAGGATCTCGACCGACTTGCCGGAGTTGGGGCGCTGGTCGAACAAGTCGCCGCCTGGCTCCGCATCGTGGGAAACTAGGGGGCAGGCGTCAAAACTCAAACGCACACAAACCCGCATAACTCCTCGCTTCGTGAGCTATTGATGAGCACCCGCCACGCCAAAGTGCAGCCTCGTCTAAGCCGCCACAGCTCCAGCACGAGCCATTTTAGCTATCCTCTTTTTTTGAATTTTGGCCGCCGTTCTTTCTAGGCATCCTAAATCCGGGAAAAATTTTCGACTGACAGCGGTTTGATCGTCAGCGGCCTCGTTCAGCCTTTTGCTTCGGCTCCGCTTCCGAGGAACGACTGCCTGCCAGATTTTTCGATCTTTCTGGAAGCCTGCTCGCGTCCCTGGCTTGAGCAGGGCCGGGCACAGGCTTCGTCGTCGGCAGCGGTATTTCCTCCAACCGGAAGCCCCGGCGCCTGAATTCCTCCGCGACGCTGTTGAGCAGGCCGCCATTTTGCTTCGGGCCGACCACCGGCGCTGGCGCAGTGCTTCCTTTGCTGGCGTTCTTTTCCCGGGGGGGTGAATCCTCCGCCACGGGTTCTGCCTTCGGTGGTGCCGGCGGGAGATTTTTCAGCTCATTGCCTTTCGAAACGTGCGCAGGCGTGCGCAGGCGGCCCGGAATCACGCTCCTTGCAAGCGCCTTGCCTTCCGCGGCCTCGCGTGCGGGCGTTTGCTTCGCCGGCGTGGTTCCAAGCATTGAGACCGGCTGCTTCTCGGGAACAGTCACTCCGGGGATGCGCGCCGCCGCACGTTTCTCTTCGCCCTCATTTTCGGTCGGGACGGGTGTCTGCCTGGCCACCGCCACCTGCGTTTTCGGAGTGGGATTGCGTGGCGCGGCGGACGATGCCGGAGGAATGCCGGAAGCTTCCACTTCCTTGGCCGGCAAGTTCGCCGTCCGCTTCGTCTGTTGCGGCCCTTGATCGTTTGAGCCGGGCTTGTCCCGAACGGATGCCGCGCTCTCTGGCCCCGGCTGCGGGGCCACAGCCTCCTCGGCGCTGGGGTCGCCATCTTGCGCACCCACGAGCATCCCCTTCCTATATTTTCGCACGTCACTCCGTCCGCCACATTCGGGTCTTTGGTTGCAAAGCCACGCGGAGTCATCGCCCGTCTTGACTTCATCCATTTCCGCCCCGCATTCCAGACAATGCGGCGTGGTCATCTCCACCTTGGTCATGAACTTCGGGAGCCATGGCGTGATTGTGAGCAACTTTTCGTCAGGTGTCGCACGCGCTTCGGTGAGCAGGATGTCCAGCGTCTTGGCGCTGATCAGCTTGATATTTCTGGTCTTGGCGAAATGCCGCGCATCCCACGTGTAGCCACAGGACGCGACGAAAACGCCGCCCGTCATATTGGCATCCATCATCGCTTCATGAAGTTCTTGCACCAGCTTCACCTCCACCCGGTAGAAGTTCCTGAAGTTATGGGTTTGGACGAGAAGCCGTTCCGACTTGCGGGCAAGCTTGAAACGGCTGGAGCGTCCTCTGTTCAGCGCTGAAGGCATCGAGATGCGATAGCCCTGGCGCTGATAAATGACCGCCACCAGCAACTCGAACTCCTCGGGCGTCAGCGTGTGCACCCTGTGCTTCATCGTGTACTTTTCAGAATCTGATTCGGGCAGCACCGCCATGTAATCCGGCACAAACCCCGCCTCCATCCTTCTCCGCCTGACCCGGGCAACCCAAATCATCCCGATGAAGACAACCGGAATGGCGCTCAGTTCAGCGGCATACCCCTTCATGCGCGGCCAGAGTTCGGCAAGTGCCTTTTTGCCTTTGCCGGAGACCAGTTCCGGCCCGCCCGGCAGTGTGCCCACAGGCACCTGGCCGCTCGTGCCCGGAACGGAGCCTTTCGGTGGGGCAACCGTCCCCGCAGCCTGATTCTCGCCAGGTTTCGCACCAGAGGCCCGATCGGGCTTGCCGCCCGGTTGTCCAGGCGACGGTGCGGCTGCGGTGTTCCCACCGGAGGGTGGAGCCGGCGCCGATCCACTCGGTGCCACCAGCTCAATGCCCAGTTC
>BJFP01000332.1 GCA_014189875.1 Verrucomicrobiota bacterium
TCTCGTTCGCCGCTTCTATCGCTATGAGAATCTCATCCATCTTCCTCTTCGCATCCCTCGCACTTTTCGCCCGCCGTTAACAACAGGACGCCAGCGAGGAGTGCGACGATACGTTTCATGGTGTTCGCGCGATGATGTTGGGGAAAAATGACTACCCGATCGGCAGAGCAACGCCCCGCAAGCGTCCCCGTCCCGTTGCCGAAATGCCATCGCGAAAACGCACCGAAACCCGTAGCCACGCTTGTGACAGCGCGGGCTGATCTTCCCGCGTCAAAGCAAAGAGTGCCCGCGCTTTTACAAGCGCGGCTACGATATGGCATCGTCGCGCCACGCGTTCTTCTTCCGCGCGAGGCAAAGCAGGAAAAACCTCGCGCCACCTAACGATTTCCTGGACATCATCCTCCCGTGCTCACCGACACTCACGCCCACCTCGACTTCCCGGAATTCCGCGACAACGTGCCCGCCATCCTCGCACGCGCCGCCGAAGCAGGCGTCACCCGCATCCTCACGATCGGCACCGGCATCGAGAGCAGCCGACGTGCTGTCGCGCTTGCGGAAAAATGGCCGCAAGTCTGGGCCGTCGCAGGCGTCCACCCGAATCACGTCCCCGACGAGCAGCCGGACTTTCTGCCGACGCTCCGCGAAATCGCAACCGGCAGCCCGCGCATCGCCGCGATCGGCGAGACCGGCCTCGATTATTTCCGGCTCAAACAGGATGACTCCGCATCCCGCGCCGCACAGGCCGCCGCATTCCGCGCGCAACTCGATCTCGCGGCCAAACTCATGCTGCCCGTGATCATCCACGAGCGCGCCGCGTGGGACGACACGCTCGCCATCCTCCGCGAATACACCGGCCGCGTGCGCGCCGTCTTCCACTGCTTCGGAAAAGGCCCCGACCACGCCACCGAGGTTCTTGCACTCGGCCACCTCGTGAGCTTCACCGGGATCGTCACTTTCAAAAATGCACCCGACGCGCAGGCGAGCGCAGCAAGTGTCCCGCTCGGCTCATTCATGGTCGAGACCGACTGCCCGTTCCTCGCCCCCGTCCCACACCGCGGCAAACGCTGCGAGCCCGCCTTCGTCCACCACACCGCCGAGCACATCGCAAAGCTGCGCGGAATCTCCCTCGAAGAACTCGCCACCGCGACGGAGGCCACTGCGGAAAAATTCTTCCGCTTCTCACCATAGCCGACGACGGCAGGAGGCAGGCTGATCTTCCCTCAGCGAGGCGGGTTCCGCATTTCGCGTTCCAAAAGAGTGCCCGCCTCCTGCCGTCGGCGGCTACAGGGATCAGCCCGTGCTCTCACGGGGCGCGGCTACATGCGGCAACGGCGAGAGGATCATTCCGCTGGGGCTTCGCCCTCCTCATCGTCCTCATTTGCAACGACCGGCGCGATGCCCTGCAGCTTCTCAGCGCCTTTGAGATCCATGAGTTTCACGCCCATCGTGTTCCGTCCGGTCTCCCGGATTTCCTTCACGCGGGTGCGGACCATCTGGCCCTTGTTCGTGATCAGCATGAGTTCATCCGCATCGCGCACGGTAAGCGCGCCGACGACGCAGCCGGTTTTGTCGCCGGTCTTCATCGTGATGATGCCCTTGCCGCCGCGAGACTGCACACGGTAATCGTCGAACGGCGTGCGCTTGCCGATGCCGTTCTCGCCGGCGACGAGCAGCGTGCAATCGGGACTCACGATCGCCGCGGCCACGACGATGTCGCCCTTGTCGGGACGGATGCCCCAGACGCCGACAGTATCGCGGCCCTGGTCGCGCATTTCTTCCTCGTTGAAACGGATGCTCATGCCGTCCTTCGTCACGAGCACGATTTCATTCGTGCCGGTGGTAAGTTTGCCGTCAATGAGCTGGTCGCCCTGCTCGATCTTGATCGCGATGAGGCCACCCTTCCGGATGTTTTTGAATTCGCTGAGATTCGTCTTTTTCACGATGCCACTCTGCGTTGCGAAGACGATGAAGAGCTTGTCCGTCCACGTCTCCTCTTCGGTCTTCTGGCCCTGGATGCGGATGGTCGCGGCGATTTTCTCCTCGGCACGAAGCTCCAGCAGATTCGCGATGCTGCGGCCTTTCGAGGCGCGCGACATTTCGGGAATCTGATGCACGCGCTCTACGTAGCAGCGTCCGCTCTTGGTGAAAAAGATGAGGTAGTCGTGTGTTGTCGCGGTGAAGAGATGCTCGACGAAATCATCATCGTCCTGCTCGGTCGCACCTTCGCGGGTGACCATGCCCTTCACGCCCTTGCCGCCGCGCCGCTGCGCGCGGTAGGCGGAGACGGCAGTGCGCTTGATGAAGCCCGCGTGCGTGATGGTGATGATGCAGCCTTCGTTCGCGATGAGATCCTCGATGTTGATCTCGCCCTCGTCGGGCACGATCTGCGTGCGGCGCTCGTTGCCGTATTTTTCGCGGATCACGCCCAGCTCCTTCTTGATGATCGAGAGCACGCGCGCCTCCTTCGCGAGGATGTCGAGCAGGTCCTTGATCGTCTCCAGCAGCGCGTCGTATTCCTTCTTGATCGCTTCGCGCTCGAGGCCGGTGAGCTGATAGAGGCGCAGGTCCAGAATCGCGTTCGACTGCCGTTCGTTGAACTTATAGCGCCCGTCTGTCAGCACGGCCTCGCTGCGGATGAGGATGCCAAGCTGCTCCACTGCAGTCTTCGCCCACGAGAGCGCCATGAGTTTCGCCCTAGCGTCGTCGCGGTCATTCGAGTCGCGGATGATCTTGATGAAGTCATCGAGGTTCGCGAGCGCAATGAGCAATGCTTCGAGCCGCTCCGCCAGCGCCTCAGCCTCACGCAGCAGGAACCGCGTGCGACGCAGCACGACCTCGCGCCGGTGCTCGATGTAGCAGGTGATCGCGTCCTTGAGGTTCAGCAGCTTCGGCTTGCCGTGATCGATCGCGAGCATCGAAGCCGAGAACGACGATTCGAGCGCCGTGTGCTTGAAGAGATTGTTGATGACGACCTTCGGGTTCGCATCGCGCTTGAGGTCAATGACAACGCGCGTGTTTTCGTCCGACTCATCGCGGATCGCGCTGATGTCCGTGATGATCTTGTCGTTCACCAAATCCGCGATGCGCGAGACGAGTACCGCGCGGTTCACGTTGTACGGAATCTCCGAGATAATCAGTTGCTCGCGTCCGCCCTTCACTTCTACCACGCCGACCTTGCCGCGCACCCGCACCGCTCCTTTTCCCGTGTGGAAGTAGCTCTTAAATCCCGCCGATCCGAGAATCTCGCATCCCGTCGGGAAATCCGGGCCCTTCACGTATTTCATCAGCCCGTCAATCGTGATGTCCGGGTCGTCTATCTGCGCGCAGATGCCGTCAATCACCTCGGCCAGATTGTGCGGCGGCATGTTCGTCGCCATGCCGACCGCGATGCCCGTGCCTCCATTCACGAGCAGATTCGGGAACGCCGCCGGCAGCACCGTCGGCTCCGTGCGCGTCTCGTCGTAGTTCGGGACAAAATCCACCGTGTCCTTCTCCATGTCGTCCATCAGCGCCGCGCCGAGATGCTGCAAGCGCGCCTCGGTGTAACGCATGGACGCCGGCGGATCGCCCTCTACGCTGCCGAAATTCCCCTGCCCCTCGATGAGCATCTCGCGCATCGCCCAAGGCTGGGCCATGTGGACGAGCGTCGGATAGATGGCCTGGTCGCCGTGCGGGTGATAGTTGCCCATCGTCTCGCCGACGATCTTCGCGCACTTCAGCGGCTTGCGAGTCGGCGACACGCCCAGCTCGGACATCGCAAAAAGAATGCGGCGCTGCGAGGGCTTCAGCCCATCACGCGCATCCGGCAGCGCGCGGGAAATGATGACGGACATCGAGTAGTCGAGGAACGACTTCGACATCTCCTCGGCAACGTTGATTGGCTGAACTTTTTCGTTTTGGTGATACATCGGTGATTGGTTGGGACAAAAATTGGATCGGAAAATTTACGGCTGTCTCCTCATACCATCTTCCAAAGATGATCGGACAGGAAAAGGGTGGCCACAAAAGGCGCAAAGGACACGGAAATGCGGAACATATTTCCTTCCTTCGCGGTCTTCGCGTCCTTCGTAGTCACCCTGTTTTCGAAAGCCGGCATCACTCAGTTGCGTCAGGGATTTTTCCCTCGGGAAAAACGGGAATGCCAAGCACCTTCGCCGCATCGCGCATTCGCCGGTCGGTCGTGCAAAGCGGAAAGTCCTGCGACAAATCACAGGCCGCCGTGTGAATCGCATCCAGCGTGCGCAGCGGCACCGCGGGATGGCAGCGTTCGAGAATGTGGTTCGCCTTTAGCAAATGCACATTGTCCAACGGGCGAATGCGGAGTTGCCGCCGGGCGACGAGAGCATTCAGCGCGGTCCATGCAGCCTTGCGCTGTCTCTGCGAAAGCTCGCCGTTTTGCTCTTTCCTCAGCAAAGTGGAAAACACCTCGGTCAACGCGAGTTCGGACGTGGACAGCCGAGCACCAACAGCCGCCGCCTGAAAGGTCGCGCTGTCGGCCTCGGGGACGAGGAGTTTTACGATGATGCAACTGTCCAAATACATGCTTACCCTCGTTCGTCGCGGTCGGCGCGGATGAGTTCCTCGCCCGTCTTCCCACCACGCCACGGCGGCATCGTCTTGAGATGTTCGTGCGTTCCGGTGAAAGGCTTCCACTCGACATCAGAATTGATCGGCACGAGCCGCGCCTTGGGCACACCATCGCTGGTGATCACAACCTCGCGCCCTGCCGCAACCTGATCGAGCAAGCCCGACAGATGAGCCTTGGCCGCGCGCACGGAAATGCCCGCACCCCCGCCGGGCAGCGGTGCGATCTCCTGCACGACCGAGGAT
>BJFP01000333.1 GCA_014189875.1 Verrucomicrobiota bacterium
GTCGTCGGCATCCCTCTCGGATGGGCAGTCGTGAAGTCCGTCGAGAAATCGCTCCCGCTTTTCAACGGGCGTCCCGCCGCCGCGTCCGTGCCGCCGTCGTCGGGATCGCGATAGCTGACCGCTACTTGCTCGTTGTGAGGTCGAGAAAGCGGGGGGCAGATCGTCAAACGCGATAATCCGTCTGTCGCTTGTTCCTGCAGGACAAGCGCGGAAAATGTGATCGTGAAATCGAAGACGGCGGCGATCTTGCCCGCTGTTGTCAAACGGCATGAACTGCCTATCCTTCGTGCATGACCACCGCAGTCCAAAGTCAGGATTTCAGCGCCGCGCCACTCGCCGTGGGCAGTGATGAAGGGCGGCTGTTCATGGCCATGAAAATGTTCGAGCTTGGGCGCGCGACGCTGGCTCAGGCTGCGGAAATCGCGGGCTACTCGGTGCGTGGATTCATGGATGTGATGGGGCATCACGGCATCCCCGTCGTCAATTACCCGGCATCTGATCTCGCCTCCGAGATCGCGTGGTGAGGATTCCCGCCGTCTTGGATTGCGCCTGCCTCATCGGCCTTGAGCGCATCGGGAGGTTGGATCTCTTGTCGGCATTGCTGGAACCCGTCATTGCCCCGCCTGCCGTGGTTCAGGAGTTCGGCTCGCGCCCCGATTGGATCACCGAAGTCACACCCTCGGATCGCGGCATGGTCGCCGCGTTGCGCTTGATCGTGGACCCTGGCGAAGCGGAGGCCATCACGCTGGCTTATGAGAAAGGCGTGCGGCTTATCATTGATGATTTGAAAGGCCGGTTGGTCGCACAGCGACTCGGCATCGCTGTGACTGGCACTGTCGGACTGATAGTGAAGGCGAAGGCGCAAGGTCTCGTGGTGGCGGTGACTCCGCTTCTCGACGCTCTGGAAGCCCGTCAGTTTCGCATCAGCAACACCCTGCGTGCGGAAGCGCTGCGTCTGGCTGGTGAAGTGGGATAATCGTCCTTGTTCCCCGCACTCGAAGGCCACGTCGCCGCCGAACTCACGCCGCAGGATATCGCGGAAAATGCGGTCGTGAAAATAGCCGACGAGGCCGGGGTGGACGTGAGCCGCCAAGCGTGGCAGATGCGCTACGCGGACGCCATCGCGACAGCCGAGGCGATCCCGATCGAAGGCGTGCGGGTGCCCTTCCTCAGCCTTGAAATGCTCATCCAAAGCAAGACCACCTGCCGCGAGCAGGATCGCGCGGATTTCGTGCGGCTGCGCGACCTGCTGGAACTGAAACGCCAGCGCGGAGACGCGGTGAACTGAAGCGGGCGAAACTCACGCCGCTGCTGAAGGTCAAAATGCAACAACGCCATCGCGGATGCACTCGCCGACCTCGGCAGGCCGGAGGAAAACGGGAAGGCGATCGTGAGATTCCAGAAGTATCGCTACGCGGAGAAAGTGGCGTAGGCCGCTAATTTTCGCGCAGCGTCCGGGTCAATCCGCGACCAACTCACCCCATGAAACGTATCTCGTCGTCATCCGCCGCCGTGTTCTGCCTCGTCACCGCATGGAGCGCTTCTGCGCTTCACGCCGAGGTGAAGCTCTCGAAATGCTTCACGCCGCACATGGTGCTCCAGCGCGGGATAGAGGTGCCGGTCTGGGGCACGGCGGCTCCGGGTGAAAAGGTGAGCGTCGCGTTTGCGGGGCAGACCGTGAGCGCCACTGCCGACGACAAGGGCGCGTGGCGCGTGAGGCTCGCGCCGCTGACCGCGAGCGCCGAACCGCAGGTGATGACGGTCGGCGAAAGGAAGATCGAGGATGTGCTCGTCGGCGACGTGTGGGTCGGCTCCGGGCAGTCGAATATGGACATGCTCGCGGGCAGCTACACTGCGGGCGACCCCGTGCTCGCGGATGCCGTGAAGCAGACTTTTCCAAAAATGCGCCTGATGGGTAAGAACGCGGGCAGTGTGTGGGAACTGGCTGTCCCCGGCGTGAATGAAAAATTCAGCGCGCTGCTTTTCTCGTTCGGCTACGCGCTGCAAAAGGAGGTGGATGTGCCGATCGGCCTGATGGTCGGGGCGGTCGGTGGCACGCCCTCGGGATTCTGGCTCAGCGAGGAGATGTATCGCAGCGACGCCGCGTGTGCGGAGGTGGTGAAGAAATTTGCGGCGACCTACAACTACGACGAGGCGCTCGCGAAGCACAACGTGGCGAAGGCCAAATATGACGCGGATTTTGCCGCATGGAAGACGCTCGCCGAGGAGGCGAAAAAGGAGGGCAAGCCTGCGCCCGGCGCACCGCGCGCGCCGCAGATTCCCATCAAGCCGGGTGAGACGAACGGCGGCAAGGTCGGCCAGCTTTTCGAGTCATTCGTCCGTCCGTACGTGGGCTATGCGATCAAGGGCGTGCTGTGGGATCACGGTGAGAGCCGGACGAACATCGTCGGCGTGGATCAGGTCACGCTCATGGGCGCGCTCATCCGCGGCTGGCGCAAGGATTGGGGCCAGGGTGATTTCCCCTTCCTCTACGTCGAGAAGCCGAGCGGCGGCGGCTGCGCGTTCGACTACACGAAGCCGATGAACCGCCTCGCGGACAAATTTGCGCCGCTGCCGAAAGCGATCCCGGCCGGCCCGGACCGCGAGTATTCGCACATGGCCTTCGCGCAGATCATGAAATATCCGAACTCGCACATGGTCATCGCCAGCGACCTCGGGGGCGGCATTCATCCGGCAAACAAATCCGGCTACGGCGAGCGAGCCGCGCTGGTCGCGATGGCCGTCGCATACGGTGGAAAAAGCGAACACCTCGGGCCGCAGCTCGCGTCGCACGCGGTCGCGGGTGGAAAGGTCACCGTGAAGTTCACGCACGCCGGCAAGGGGCTCGCGTTTAAGAATGGCGAGGCGCTCCAGGGCTTCATGATCGCCGGCGAGGACAAGAAATTTGTGTGGGCCGATGCGCAGATTGAGGGCGAGACCATCGTCGTCTCCAGCAAAGACGTGCCGCATCCGTCCGCCGTGCGTTACGCGTGGGCTGGCAGCTTCCCGTGGGCCAATCTGTTCAACATGGACGGCCTGCCCGCGCAGCCGTTCCGGACGGATAACTGGTAGAGCTGTTACGGCACATGAGAGCGGTTTGAGTTAAAGTATGGCCGTTTCTGGATGAAGGCGCGCCAGCGCCGGTGGAGTGCGTCGCTCCGCGCGCGCTTCTTCCGGATGGCAGGCAAGCCTTGCAGTCCACACGGAGACGCGCGCGGAGCGACGCGTTCCAGCACGCCTTCCGCGAGGCTGCGGAGTCCCGGCGCGGCTACACTTTTTCTTGAACCGATCTAGTGGTCTGTCGCTCGTCGGATGATGGATCTTGGGCGAAGTCAGGGCTCAGTGCTCAGAATGGACTTGCGCTCGATCTTTACTGAGAACTGAGAACTGAGCACTGAGCACTGAGCACTAGATGCCATCATTTCACGAGTGACATGATCACTAAGTCGGGATGCCTATTTTCCCCCGAGCGCATCCGCCGCCGCCTGCTGGAATGCGCCGCGCACGACGCTTGCATCGCTGTTCGGAAAATTTGCGCGCTGCACCATCATCACAAATGCCACGCCGCGCACCGGGTCGCACCATGCCTGCGTGCCCCATGCGCCGCCGTGGCCGAATGTGCCGGGCGAGAGCATCGCGGCGACGCCTTCGTGCGGCGTGCGCAGGATGCTCGTGCCGATGCCCCAGCCGTAATTTTTCCCGCGCTGGCCGAAGGTGTCGTTCTGGAAAAATCCCGTCGGCAGATCGCCGGTCTGCGGCGTGCTGAGGAATTTCATCGCATCGGCGCTGAGGATGCGCTGGGCGTCGAGCGTGCCGCCGCTGAGGAGCATCTGGCAGAAGCGCGCATAGTCGGGTGCGGTCGAGTAGAGGCCGCCATTGCCCTGCGGCGGTCGGCCGCGCGTGCCGAAATCTGCGCGCGGCGGCACGGCTTCGAGCGTGCCGTCCTTGTTCTTCCCATAGGCCGTCGCGAGCCGGGCCCGCTGCGCGTCGCTCGGGTAAAAGGTCGTGTCCTTCATGCCCAGCGGATCGAAGAGCCGCTTTTGCAGGAACGCATCGAAGGTCATCCCGCTCACGACCTCGACGATCCGCGCGGCGGCGTTGATTCCGCTCTGCGTGTATTTCCACTTCGCGCCCGGCTCATATTGCATTGGCGTGGCGAGCCACAGCGGCACGAGGTCGGCAAGTGTCCGCGCATTTTTCGCGCTCTCGCCGGCCGCCTCGCCGAGCCCGGAGGTATGCGTGAGAAGCTGCGTGATCGTGAGGTTCGCCGGCTTGCCCGAGGGCGTCTTCAAGTTCGCAAACTCGGGCAGATATTTCGCCACGGGATCGGCGACATTCAGCTTCCCCTCGTCCTGCAGCATGAGCACTGCGGTGCCGGTGATTGGCTTCGTCATCGAGGCAATCCAGAAAAGCGCATCCGGCGTCATCGCGCGCTTCGATGCGATGTCGGCCATGCCCGTGCTCGCGAGATGAAGCACCTTGTCCTTTGTCGCGACGATCGTAACTGCGCCGGCGATTTCGCTATTCGCCACCATGTCCTGCATCGCCGTGCCGACCCCGGCGAGCACCGGTTCGGCGGCGAAGGCCGGGCGCGTGAGGCTAAGTGCGGCAGCGAGGGCGAGACAGGCGATGGGGCGGGGGAGGTGCATGGCGAAAAGTGGGATTTGTGATTCAGTCGCCCACGAATCACAACCCGCTTTTCGTGGCGCTCGTGCATGGTTGCGAGGGCGTCTGGAATGCAATATTGGGGAAGATTCCCTGTCATCTCCAGAGCATCTGTGCCACACACGGCGCATGAATGTGGAACGACTCAAGTATGTGATCTGGG
>BJFP01000334.1 GCA_014189875.1 Verrucomicrobiota bacterium
CTGAGCCGCCCACGCGCCGCCGCATGACGCCCGAACTCGACGCGCTCTTCGACGACGCCAACGGCGACCTCGCGCTCGGCGACCTCGATGCCGCCGTGGAAAAATACCGCCGCTGCACGGAGCTGGATCCGGAATTCGCCGACGCATGGCACGCGCTCGCGATGGCGCTCATGAAGCTCGGCCGCCACGCCGACGCGATCCCCGCCGCGCTGAAAAACACCGAGCTGCGCCCGAACGATCAGCTCGCATGGAGCAGCCTCAGCATCTGCCATGTGAAAAACCACCAGGTCCCCGAAGCCGAAGCCGCGGGTGCGAAAGCGCGCATCCTCTCGTGGGGCGGAAAAATCCGGAAGGACGCGTGAGCGCCGAGGGGCGGAAGTGCTCAGTTCTCAGTGCTCAGTGCGCAGATTCAGAGTGTGCGCCGACTGAGCACTGAGCACTGAACACTGAGAACTTGCCTCGCTCCCATTCTCGGTGCTCGCAAAAATCCTCCCGCGGATTATCCATTGCGCAATGCGTCCCACCCTCGCGCTGCTGATCCCGTTCCTCGCCGCCTGCGCAATCGCGCAGGACGACACGACGCCGAAACCCGGCACCGCGCCGAAGCCCGGCGAGAAACCCGCGCCCGCGGAAAATCCACCACCAGCGCCCGTCGGGAACGGCGCGCGCTCCGATCTTCCCACGGGGGGCCGGGTGCAAAAGATTTCCAGCCTGCCGAGCCGCTACCAGTTCCTCCTCACCGAGGCGATGAAGCGCTTCCAGTTGCGCGATTTCAAAGGCGCGCTGGACTACGCCGATCGCGCGGACCAAGTCCTGCCGCCCACCGTGTGGTCGCTGAATGTGCGCGGCGCGATTGCCATCGAGCAGCGGGATTTTGAACGCGGCTACAAATTCTGCTCCGACGCACTGAAGCTTGAGCCCGGCTTTTTTCCGGCGCGCTTCAACATCTGCGAGATCCCGTTCCTCCAGGAAAAATACGCCGAGGCCCGCGGACTGTGGCTGAAGCTCTTCGTGTCTGTGAAGCCCGGCGAATCCTCCGCCGAGCTGCTGACCTATCGCATTTTCCTCACCTATCTCCTCGAGAACGATTTCGATCACGCGAACGAGTGGATGGAAAAAATCCCCTTCCCCTCGCAGACGCCCGCCTACCAGTACGCCCACGCCGCATGGTCACGGCAGAAGGGCGACCTCGCAAAATGGGACGACTGGCTCCGCAGCGCCGCCTACGTGTGGCCCGAGGTGAAGCGCTCGGAATTCACCGACGTGCTTTTCCAGCTCGGCTGGCTGAAACGGGAGTGAGAGAGAGAAGTTGAGAGTTGAAAGTTGAGAGTTGAGAGGAGAACACGCGCTGCGCGCAAAGCCGTCGCCGCTCAATTGTCCCCACGGCACCACGGACTTCTCGCAAAGCCTCGAATCTCAACTCTCACCCCTCAACTTTGGACTTCCTCCTCCGCACCGCCCTGCGACTCCTCGAACCGCTCGCCCTGCTCTGGCTCGCGCTCATCATTCTCACGTTCTTCCTGCGCCGCCGGAAGCAGACGGTCGCGTGGTGCGCCTGCGCGGTGCTCACGCTGCTCATCACAATCATCGGCGGCACGGATTTTTCCTCGTGGCTCCTGCTGCGGAACGAGCGCCCGTGGACCGGTGTGAAGCTCATCGAGCTTCCGATGTGCGACGCCGTCGTCGTGCTCGGCGGCGGCGCGGAGGCCTCGCGCCACGACGTCGGCGGCGTGCGCATGACCATCGCCGGCGACCGCATCCTCACCGGGCTGGAACTCATGCGCTGGGGCCTCGCCCCCGCGCTCGTCATCGGCGGCGGCAGCTCGCGCGTGGACGACGTGGAAAAAATCGAGAGCGACCTCATCCGCACGCGCATCGGCGACTGGAAGCCGCCGAAGTCGTGGGCCATCGTCAGCCTCGGCGCAGCCGCCGACACGCACGACGAAGCGCTGCGCCTCGTCCCGCTCGCGAAGGATCGCGGATGGAAAAAAATCCTGCTCGTCACCTCCGCCGGCCACATGCGCCGCGCGGCCTCCGTCTATCGCGCCGCGGGATTCGCGGTCGTGCCCGCACCGTGCAGTTTCATCGTCGCGGGAAATGCTGCACCGCCGTCCTTCCGCATCGGCATCCCGTCGTGGCACGGCTTCGAGCGCTTCAGCATCTGGCTCCACGAATACGCCGGCTGGAAAATCTACAAGCGCCGCGGCTGGCTCGACGCAGACGCGTGAAGCACGCCGCGCGGCTGATGCATGGAGCGCCGCGCGTCCCCGCCGGTCACCCCGCTCCACGCGCAGCGTCCAATCCCTTCCCCCCACGTTCGCGAGATCTCAGCACCCTGCGTCGAGGAACTGGCGCTGCGCGCTTTGGCTGTGGCCGGCGGGGACGCCGGCGCTTCACCGTACCGCTGCACACAAAGCAGTCCGCCCTCGCAATAAACTCACACCGCTTTTACAAAAGGATCACAACTGCGGCGGCGGATGCGCTAAGAACTTGGGCACGTCAGCCGTCATTGCATCCGTCCATTACATCTAGCCTCAGAACCCTTCACGATTCACCACATCCCTTCGTCCCATGAAAACACGCACATCCCTCCCCGCGGCCATCGCCCTCGTCACCACGCTCGTCCTGCCCGTCTGTTCGTGGGCGGAGAATGAGATTGGGTTCATCGAAAAGTTCGCACTCGCTCCGGATCGCTCAAAGGTGCTCGGCGAACTCGTCCCCGGCACCGAGGACTATTATTTTTTCCACGCGCTGCACTTCCAGAACACGCGCGACGCGGCGAAGCTCAAGGACGTCCTCGACCAGTGGGGCAAGCGTTTCCCCGGCGAGAGCGCGCAGCGGCGGACCATCCTGAACCGCGAGGCGCTGCTCGCGTACGATGCGACTCCGCAGCAGACGCTCGCGTATCTGCGCGAGCGGCTCGGTTTGCAGTTCAACCATCAGCAGGAGGTGCGTGACAAAAAGCCGGACCTGCCGACGACGCTCGATCCGAAGCGCGTGACGCGCGACATTTTCGAGCGCGACTCGCTCGCGAATGATCGCGGCCTCGGCAGCTTCACCGAGGAGGCGCTGGAGGCGCTGGTGAAAAATGGCGCGCAGCTCGATCTCCAGCAGCGGCGCGCACTGCTCTCGCGTCTCGCACGGCCCGATGTGCCGGGGATCGTGGAACTCATCGCGCTCGATCTGAAGACGCAGGAATCGCGAGGGTTCGGCGAATTCAACATCCACCGCGCGCTGCTGCCCGCGCAGCTCGACGCGCTCGCAAAAATGATCCCCGGCCTTTCGACGCAGCAGGCGTTCGTCTTTGCAAAACTGCGCAAGCTCGCGCCGTCGGCGGATGTGGACATCGAGTTCGACGCCAGCGAACGCGAGGCGTGGCTGGATCGCGTCTCGGCATACGTGCAGACGCTGCCGCCGGCCTTCAACACACTGAAGTCGCGCACCCTTTACCTCCGCCTCGAACACGATCGGAAGAAGGGCGTGTATGACGCGGCGCGCTTCCTCGAATACCTCAAGCTCCCCCGCAACATCCATTATGTGAATCCAAAATGGCTCGAGCGCACGCGCGACACGGTGCCTCTCACCAATCTCGGCGAGGACCTCAGCGATCCCCTGCTCCACGCTCCGCCGGTGAACAATGATGAGCCGCTCGTGCGGGATTATTTCCTGACCATCTGGCAGCGCGCCGCCGCGCAGAATCTCGGCGACATCGGCGTCGGAATGATGGCGCCATACACGGACTATGTGCGCGACACCTGGATGAAACCGGTGCTCGCCGAGGCGCTCATCACGAGCGGCCAGGGGAATCCCGAGCAGTGGGCTTCGCTGATCACGCCAGCGGAATTTCAAAGGCTGAAGGAGCGCGTGGACATCGAGTTCCCTGCGACGAATGCGCCGATCTTCAAGCCCGCGAGCGAGGGGCACGCGGGCGACGATGTGCAGTTCGATGTCGTGGTGAAGAACACGCCGAAGGTCATCGTGAAAATCTACGAGGTGAATGCGCTGAATTTTTTCTCCACGCAGCACCGGCAGCTCAACACGGACGTGAACCTCGACGGCCTCGTGGCGAACAGCGAGCAGACGCACACGTTCGACGGCGGGCCGTTCAAGCGCACGCGGCAGACGTTCAAATTTCCCGCGCTGAAGGGCAAACGCGGCGCGTGGATCGTGGAGTTCATCGGCGGCGGGCGCAGCAGCCGCGCGCTCGTGCGCACGGGGCAGTGGCAGGTGCTGCAAAGCTCCGGGCCGAGCGGCGACATGCTCACGGTGATTGACGAGCGCGGCGCGCAGGTGAAGGACGCGGTCGCATGGCTCGACGGACGCAAGCTCGTGCGCGACGAGAAGCTCGGACGCATCGTGGTGCCGTTCACGGCGCAGGCCGGCATAAGGCCGATCGTCGTCGCGGATCCCGAGGGCACGTTTGCGACGCTCACGCAGTTCGAGCATCACTCGGAGGCCTACACGCTCGATGCGAAATTCCACATCGAGCGCGAGCAACTGCTCGCACGCCGCGAGGCGACGCTCGCCGTGCGCACTGCGCTGATGATCGGCGAGACGCATCTCGATCCCGCGATGCTCACGGAGCCGAAACTCACGATCGCCTCGACGACGCACGACGGCATCTCGACGACGCGCGAAGTGAAGGGCTCTGACAAATTGAGGCTCACCGCTGGCGGCGTGCTCGTGCATGACCTCAGCGTTCCCGAGCGGCTCGCAAAGCTGACCGTCACGCTCTCGGGCAAAGTGGACATGCTCAGCGCGGGCGGCGAGAAACGCGACGTCTCGGCGAGCCACACATGGACACTGAACGGAATCGAGCGCACCGA
>BJFP01000335.1 GCA_014189875.1 Verrucomicrobiota bacterium
CACCTTGCCCTCAATCTCCTGCGCCAAGACACCACCAAAAAACGCGGCGTGCGCACCAAACAGAAAATCGCCGCATGGGATCATCGCTACCTCCTCAAGCTCCTCGCCATTTGATGCGATTGCCCTGGTTCGATTGAGGCAACCTTCGTAGCCGCCGACGGCAGAGAAGTGCCCACGTCGTTCCCTCGGCGGCTACGAGTATCTCTTGCTCGCCACTAGGCGCTGGAGCTGCATTCATCGAGGGATGAAAGCGTTCCTCCTCATGCTGCTCACCGTCCTCACCACGCACGCCGCGGATCGTCCGCCGAATGTCGTGATCATCTTCTGCGACGATCTTGGCTACGCGGACATCGGGCCGTTTGGGCAAAAAAGTTTCGCCACGCCGAACCTCGACCGCATGGCTGCCGAGGGACGCTGCTTCACAAATTTCCACGTCTCGTCGGCGGTGTGCTCGGCTTCGCGATCCGCGATCCTCACTGGCTGCTACCACTCGCGCGTGGGCATCCACGGGGCGCTCGGGCCGAGTTCGCCGATCGGGCTGAATCCCGGCGACACGACGATCGCCGAGATGCTGAAGCAGAAGAATTACGCAACCGGCATGGCGGGCAAATGGCACCTCGGCGCGAAGCCCGAATGGATGCCAACGCGCCGCGGCTTCGATGAATGGCTCGGACTGCCGTATTCGAATGACATGTGGCCTCACTGCCCGGAGGCGAAGCCGGGCGCGTATCCGGATCTGCCGATGTACGACGGCGAAAAGGTGATCCTCCCCGCGATGACGCACGAGGATCAGAACACGATGACCACGCGCTACACCGAGCGCTCCGTGGCGTTCATCGAGAAGAACAAGGACAGGCCGTTCTTCTTCTACCTCGCGCACAACATGCCGCACGTGCCGCTGCATGTGAGCGCGAAGTTCGCAGGCAAGTCCGGCGCGGGGCTTTTCGGTGACGTGATCCAGGAGATTGACTGGTCCGTCGGCGAAGTGCTCGCAGCGCTGAAACGCGCAGGCGTGGACGAGCACACGCTCGTCATCTTCACCAGCGACAACGGCCCGTGGCTGAGCTACGGCGACCACGCGGGCAGCGCGGGGCCGCTGCGCGAGGGCAAGGGCACGAGCTGGGACGGCGGCACGCGCGTGCCGTGCGTGATGCGCTGGCCGGGGAAAATTCCCGCGGGCACGAAGACGGACACCATCGCGATGACGATCGACATCCTGCCCACCGTCGCCGCACTCACGGGCGCGAAGCTGCCGGAGCGGAAAATTGACGGACTCGACGTGTGGCCGCTCCTCAGCGGCGCGAAGGATGCGAAGAGTCCGCACCGCGCCTACGCGACCTGGTATGCGAACAACGAATTGCAATCCGTGACGGACGGCCGCTGGAAGCTCATCTTCCCGCACACCTACCGTTCCGCCGTCGGGATACCGCGCGCCACGGGCGGCATCCCGTCGAACTACCGCCCGACGAAACTCGAAAAGGCGGAGCTTTTCGACACCGTGGGCGACATCGGAGAGACGACTGACCGTGCTGCGGATCACCCGGAGATCGTCGCTTCGCTCACAAAATTTGCGAACGAGATGCGCTCGGAACTCGGCGACTCGCTCACAAGAACGAAAGGCTCCGCGAACCGCGAGCCTGCTCGGGTGCAGAAAAAATGATGTGCGGCGAACCGCGCTGCAGCCGCCTCGATGCATTACGTGATTTTTTCCGCGTCATCGCGCATTTTCGCGGCTAGCACTCCGCGATGACTCCTCCTCCGAAAAAACGACCGACCTCGGCGCGCGCGCGCTGGCTCCTCGTCGGCGTCTCGCTAGTGCTGGTGCCCGTGCTCGTCGGCCTCGCGGAGATCGCCGTGCGGATTTTTGGAAGCCGGATCGATCCGCTCGCGGTCTTCGTCTCCTCGCCGCAGCTCCGCTCCGACACGCAGGGCGAGACGACGGGCGGCATGTTTGAATTCGATCCCCTGCTCTGCTGGCGGCTGAAGGCGAACCTCCGCGGCATCTGGTGGGACTTCACGCCCGTGACGACGAACGCGCAGCACCTGCGCATGACGCGCGACATCGGCGCGAAGAAAGGCATCCGCATCGTCGTGCTCGGCGACTCGGTGACATTCGGCTACCGCGTGCCCATCGCATTCAAAAAGGAAAAACCGGCGGAGTTCGACGCGGCGGAAAAGCCGTACTCCGCGCTGCTCGAAGACTCGGTGCGAATGAAATTTCCCGGACGCGAAATCGAAGTGCTGCCGCTCGCTTGCCCCGGCTACACGAGCGGCCAGGGCCTCACGTGGCTGCGGCGCGACATCGCAGCGCTCGCGCCGGACATCGTGCTCGCGTGCTTCGGGTGGAATGACGTGCGTTCCGCGGGATTACCGGACCGCGCGACGATGCCCGCAAGCGGTGCGCAGGTCTTCGTCCGCGGCGTGATCAGCCACAGCCAGCTCCTGCTCCACATCGCGGAATCCGCGCAGCGGAAAGCCGCGACGCCTCCGGGCAGCGTGGCACCGGAACCTCGATCCTCGGAGGAGGAATACATCGCGCACTTTCTCGAAATGAACCGCATGTGCGTGGAAAAAATGGCGTGGTTCGGAATCCTGCTGCCCGTGTATCGCGATCCGAACACACCGGGAGTCGATCCCTCGCAACCGGACGCGGGAACCAATCCCGACGAGGGCGCGCGCATGACGGCGTACCGCAATCGCCTGCGCGACGTGGCGAAAGAAAACAACATCGCTGCAATCGGATTTCCCGAGCTGACGGAGGCATCGTGGCCGTCGAACAAGACGCTCTTCGGCGAGCGCATCCACCCGAATGCGGCGGGACACCGGCTCATGGCCGAACGGCTGCTGGAATTTCTCGCCGTGCCGCTTGCGCGACTGAATTCAAAGTAGTTCCAGCACGTCGCGGAGCGAATTTTCCGGGCACCGCAAACGGAACACGAGGAGTCCCGCACGCTCCGCACCGAGCCAGTCCGCCTCCGGTTCATCGCCGATGTGCAGCGCCTCCGATGCAGCAACACCTGCGCGAACGAGCGCTGCGGAGAAGATTCTCGCCGCCGGCTTTTCCGTTCCGACTTCGCTTGAGATCACGATGTCGTCGAAAAACTCCGTGACTCCGAGGTGCAAGAGAATCGTGCGCAGACGGCTGTCGAAATTCGAGATCACGCCGAGCCTCACGCGTCCCTTCAGCGCGGCGAGGACTTCGAGCGTTTCGGGAAAAAGTTCCCACACGCCGGGCCGCGTGAACTCGCTCCACAGCTCGGAAAAATACGCATCGCGATCCAGCCCCGGTGCGCTGCCGCATGCATCGAGCACCCGCCCGACGAGCGCCCGCCACCAGCCGCGGTCATCGTCGGGGCGCGCGCCATTCGTCTCGTGCGGTGCGCGGGCGTCGCGCCACGCCCAGCGGAATGCGCGATCAAGATCGTCTTCGCAAAGATCCGCGCCATGCCGCAGCGCGACGTCGCGGTAGTGCCAGCCGACGCTGCGCGTCAGGCGGAACAGCGTGCCCGCGGCGTCGAAGAAAACCGCGCGAGTCACTTTGCGCCTGATGACTCCGCAGGCGTCGTCTTCGGCAGGAACGGACGGATCGTGTCGGCGAGAATTTTGTAGCCGTCCGCATTTGGATGGAGCCGATCCTTCTCGAAAAGCTCCTCACGCGGCTCGCCGTTTGTCCCGAGCAATTTTTCCCGCACTGCGATGAAGTGCACAGCCGGTGCGTTGCCAAGAAGCGAAGCCTCCTTGCAAAACGCACTAATCAGCCGGTTCGCCTCGATGACCTTGTCGCGCTGCGCCCAGCGCGACGGACTGCTCGTGATTTCGATGTAGCGGATCTCCGTCTTCGGCAAAGCTGCGCGCACCTTCGCGACGAATGCCTTGAAATTTTTCACCACCACATCGGGCGACTTGCCCGCGTTGATGTCATTGCTCCCGGCGAAAATCACCACTGCCGCAGGCTCGTGCGCGACGAGGATGCGCTCGGCAAAAATCATCGAGTCCTCCATCTGCGATCCGCCGAAGCCGCAGTTCACGACGCGGAATCCGGGGAAGGAATTTGCGAGAGTTTTCCATTGCGCGATGGTCGAGCTGCCGGTGAAGACGATGCCGCCCTTCTGCGGAGGATGATCGCGGTCCGCCTGCTCAAATGCCGCGATGGACTTTTCCCATTTCGCAGGCTCGGCGATTCCGGCGGCTGTGAAAACGAGCGACGCAAGGGCGATGGTTGCGGGGAATTTCATCGCCGCATCTCATCACTCCGCACCGGGGAGACAAACGGAAACTTTCTCCACCGTAGCCGCTGCGGCAGGAGGCGGGCTGGCTGAATGACGAAGCCCGAATGACGGATGACGAATGCACCGATTCATCCCCCTCATCCGTCATTCCTTCTACCTGCCGCCGGGGCTGGAAAGCCCCGGCTACGGACGCGGACGGCGCGACCTGATCGGTAGCCGGGGCTTCCCAGCCCCGGCACTCTTCGTCCGCAAAATCAGCCCGCCTCGTGCCGTCGGCGGCTGCGGGAAATTTTCCTTTGCCCGTCCGCGCCTGTCTTTGCCAAGGATGCGCGATGCTGCACCGCGCCCACGATTACAAACACCTCGTCGATCGCTGGCGTCGCGTCGCGCGCGCGGCGGGACTGCGGCTGCGCCCGCTCGCGCAGGACGACGGCTTTGATCTGTTCTACGTCGAGACTCCGCATCTCGCGGGAAATTCGGGGCTGTATCTTTCGGCGGGAATCCACGGCGACGAGCCGGCCGCGCCCGAGGCGCTCGTGCGTTGGGCGGAGAGAAATGCAGCGCGGCTCGCGACGATGCCGCTGCTTATTTTC
>BJFP01000336.1 GCA_014189875.1 Verrucomicrobiota bacterium
TCAGGCCGGCGCAGAGCGGCGACCTGCCACCTCCCCGCTTGACCTTCCGCCATGAATCGCCTTCATTCGCCCACAGGTGCCTCACTTTTCGACCGGCACCCGCCGCACTTTTCGCCCGCCGTTCACACCGAATGCCGTTTGACGACGGGGCGCAATGAGGATACGTATTTTTCCGTGAATTCTACCGTAACCGTTTCCGAACTCCAGGCGAAGGCCCCGCACTTTGTCCGCGAGGCGGAAAAGCAGGGTGCGCTCTCCATCGCGCGGCATGGCCACACGGTAGCGTTCCTCGTTTCCCGCGAGCGCATGGAGGCGATCATCGAGACGCTCGAAATCATGGGCAATCCCAACGCGATGAAAGCCATCCGTGCTTACGAGGCGGGGAAGGTCAAATTCAAGGACGCCTCCTGCCTCGGTGAAGACTAAAATCCGCGTCTCGGAACAGGTCGAGGCGTTCGTCACATCGCTGGCACCCGAGCCTCGGAAGCGATTGAGGGTGGCGTTCAAAGGGCTGGCCGACGATCATAGTGACGTGAGGGCGCTGGAAGGTTCGCTTGCAGGCTACGGACGTTTGCGGATCGCAGGCTATCGGGTGATTTTCAATGAACGCACTGAACGCGGTGTGCGCGTCATTGATTGCATTTTCGCCGAACGCCGTGCGCTGGTTTACGAGATTTTCGTCCGCTTGCTCACTGAGCAGGCGATGGAGTAGCGGCACACGCCTGCCCGCCACGGCAAAGACTTCGCCCTTTCCTCTCCGCTCCGTCCCGCTGGCCCACGATTGTCCCCACAACACCACGGACTTTCTCGCAAAGCTCGAATCCGCTGCGCTGCAAGGCCGAAGACTTTGCCCACCACCGCCAAAGACCTGCCGCGAAGATTGTGATGCTCCGCGAAGCTCCGACATCACAAACTTCCCAAAGACCCGCCAGGCCCGCCACGGCACCAATCACGCCGTCGCTTTGCTCCGTCATGCTTCGTGCTGCACGCCCCGACCGGACTTCGTGTTCGGCTGCTCGCGAGCCTCGGGTTTCAGGAGAGGCTGACTCGCAGCCTCAGAAGCATCCCAAAAAATGCGCTCATTGCCGCGCGGGCTAGAGAGCGAGTGAGACTTCGAGAGGAGAGAGAATGGCTCGCTTCACCAACTCACACAGCGAACACCGGCAATCGTCTCGAAATGACGATCCTTCGTAAGAATCGGAAGCTGATGCTGGACCGCGAGCGCCGCGATCCATGTGTCGTTTTGCGGAATCGGCCTAACAGCTTTGTGAAGCTGCTCCCGGATTTCCGCGTACGGATGAACTGTCATCTCATCTACTGGCAGCGCCTCAACGACCTTCTGAAATTCGTCCAACAGACGACCGAGCTTCACACGCTCCCGCGACTTCAAGAGGCCGAAGCGATATTCGCCCAGGACGATCACCGGCAGACGGATCACGACACTGACAGGAACCACCGCCAGCAACGCACGGTCCGCGAGCAGAAACGCACTCAGCGCATTCGTGTCGAAAATCATTTCCGATCCTCGTCCTCAATGCGCTCAAACTCCTCCTCAACCGCCCGGTCAATCTCGCGAATCGAAGCGGCGAACGGCTTTCCGGAACCGAAAAACTTCATCCACGCCGGCTCACGAGCCCCAACCTTGGAATCACCCGAGAGCTTTTCACGGAGCGCGTCGTTCACAAACTCGCGGAGCGTCACACCATGCTGCGCCGCAGTTGCCTTCGCCTTGCGGAACAGCGGGTCAGGAATTTCCAAGGTGGTCTTCATGGAAAGGAGGAAACCATATTTATGGGTGCCGTGCAAGTCCGGTCAAAACGGCCTCTCGACCGTTTCGCCCTCTTCCAATTCCTCACGGCAGCACATCCCTAGCGGCTTGCCACCGGGACCGCAGCCGTCAATCCACCCCTCGACGGCAGAGCGGAATTCCAGCCACGCGACGAACCTCATCCGGTCAAAGAATCCCTTCTTGCCAGTCCACCCGAGCCATTCCTTGGAGGCCCGGTAAATCGTCGAGAAACGCGACTGCACGACGAGATCCTTGACCCGCTTCCATTTCCAATTGCCGAAGCCCGCCCACAGCCGCCGCCGCTGCACACTCACCGCATCGGGCCTCACGATCACGGGCGACTGACGCGCAAGCGCATAAACCGCTGTTGCGTTGCCTCACTGATCGGCACTGCGTCGCGGACCGTCACGGTCTGAGTACCATCGCCATTTGGGACTGGCTGACCAACGGTTACCCCGCCTGCGGCCCATGTCCCCAGGGAAAGGCTGCCGGCATTTAACTCCGTGGAGAAGACGAGATCCGTGGATGTGGACGCCTGCCGATAGCTCAGGGTGAGGTACCGATTGCTCCCGATAGTCGCTATGCCACACGTTGGCACGGCACCAAGGCCGACAGCATTGGGGCTGAGATTTGCGGAATACTTGAAGAGATTTGAAACTCCGTCACCCGATGGGGTCGCATTGTCGCCGCTGACGCTCGGATTGATGAAATCGGCGGCAGTAAAGTTCTGCCGTTGCCACGCCTCGAATGTTATCGGCGCTGCCGGAGGGGCGGAGACTTGGACGCGAAAGTCCACGTAGTCGTAGTTGACGTCTGTCCCGGGCCCCGGCGTGAGGACAAAATCCACCTTCGACCCGACACCAATCGATGCCACGAAGCTGAAGTTGACGGTTACCACCGCACCCGCACCGCCGACGAGCGTCGAATAGACGGGATTGCCATCCACATAGATCGCCGCGCCAGTGCCGTCTCCCGATGCTGAGGCGCGGATGATAGTGCCTTTGAAGGTGGCGGTTGCCTTCACACTGCTCAACCATCGCTTTATCGTCCAAACCGGATAAACCACGGAATAGCCAAACCGGGCGCTGGGATGGCCGCCGTTAGCATCAACTGCAGCGAAGCTGTAAAAGCTGTCGTACTGATAGCCGTAGTTCGTTGTGGAATAAGTCATGGGGGTCAGTGTGGACGCCTCGGGGTCATACGCGCTGCCGGGGATGACGTAACCATTCAAATAAGACCATGTGCCGCTGGTCGCGCCTTGAGTGCCGGAGAAGCCGAGGTAGGTATCCGCGACGATCACATCGCGGGCGAGCTCAACCACCGAGGTGACGGGGCTGATGAGGTAAAAAGGGGTCGCGTCCGCTGTGAGCGCGATGCTTCCATTGTTCGGCTGAAGCACGGTGGCCACACCCATGATATCAATGCGGGTGAGCGGCGTGTTCGTGGTCAGCACGAGCTGTGCAGTGCCAGTGGTGGACCAGACCACCCGCAGGTCGCTGCCGCCGCGCGTAAAGCGATACATTCGCGTCCGCGCGTCCGTGCTGTCCTGTCCGGAATAGGTCGCACTGTAGAGTTGCCGGATTAGGTTTGCATAAGCCGGAAAAGCCGAAGACGGGACGTAGAGCCCAAGAGGATCGCTCGGCGCTCTCACGAGCCCGGTGCTGTATCCGTCGTAGTCATAGGCGAGATACCAATACACGCGTTCGACTCCAGCGGTTCGCATCAGCGTCATCAGCCTCACCATATAGCGCGCCATGTCCTGACGCCCTGGATTGACGTAATCGGGCGCCCCGCACTCCGTCGCCCATATTGGCTTCGGTCCATTGCCGTGATTGTAAGACGCCGAAAGGGCCTTCAGCGCCGCGATGTCTAGCTCAACACCTTCCGGAATTGCCCGATACGGATGCACGTCGAGAACATCGAGGTAGTCCTGCGCGCCTTTTTCAAACAACGCCTGAAACCAAGGCAGCGGCACCGGCACACATGCCCCGCCGACCACACGCACATCGGGCCGCACCACCTTGATGGCGGTGTAGGCATTCATCAGCATCTGGGTGTAATAAGCGGGGCGGTCGGCCTTCGCCGGGCCCGTGCACCAACTGCCGTTGTATTCATTCCAAATTTCCACGGCAGTGACCTGCGAGCCGTATTGGGCCAGCAATGCCCTGGCGTAGTTCGAATACCCCGCCCGCCCGGCGTCAGAGAACGGAGTGCTGCCGCCGTCGTAATTGGTGTTCGCAAAAGTCAGTTCCATCAGCGGATTCAAGCCGGCTGCTGCAGCGGCGGCCATGTAAGGCTGGTAGGCGGCAAACGTGTAGGTCGCCGGGGTCGTGAGCGAGGGCTCCACGTTCTGCCAATACTGCTCGTCACGAAATTGGGCGATACCCCCCCGTGCCAGCACCTGCATGACGTCTGGCGTCCAACCGTGGGCAAAGTGAGTCATCACGCCAAACGGCGAATCGTGCATTCCGGCCACGTTGCTCGCCATCACGACCGCAAAGGCGGTGTCGGCGCTGGCCACCGCAGTTCCGCCGCGCATCGCCGTGGCGTGGAGTTCAAAGTATCCGAGGCGGCCCAAGCCAGGCGCGATGGTCGCCTGCCCATTTCCCGGCACCGGCGTGACCGCCGCGGCGACCTGGACTCCGGAGAAATCCTTCACCGTCCACGAAACCGAGTCGCCGGTGGTCTGCAGAGGAATCTGAACTGCTTCGGTGCTGAGGAAGATATTTCCCAGCCTCGCCTGACTCAGGACGAGCGAGTCGACCGCCCATGCCGGAGCGATGCGAATCATCAGTATAACAAGAAAAACTCTATATAGTTTCAAATGCCATCGCCTCAGCAATATGCGTCAGCAATATAGTCGGATTTCGTGGCGTGATAAAGCATTTGGCATATGTAATGCAAACGCTCGCCCAAAAAATCCAGCGTAAGCGACCGCTGAGGCGCCACTAGCGGTTTGGGTCATGGATGTCAGAGCATGGGCACCTATGACGTCTATGAATGCGAAGACAGAAGTTCTGAAACA
>BJFP01000337.1 GCA_014189875.1 Verrucomicrobiota bacterium
AACGTGGAAATGTGAGTCGCCAAGCAGCGCTGACACGTAGAGAGATACGCATGTTCATCACCGGTCTCGGCACGGCAGTTCCTCCGCAGCGGCACACTCAGCGTGCGTGTTGGGATGCGATCCGTGCGTCGCCTCAGTACGATGCGCTCACTTCGCGGAGTCACGCGATTTTGAAAAAGGTGCTGACGGGCAACAACGGAATCGACGCACGCCATCTCGCGCTCGATCCGATTTCCGAGGCGTTTGAATTCACGCCCGATGCCATGCATGCGCGGTTCAAGCGTGTTGCCCCACAAATCGGCGAGGAAGCCGCCCGGCGTGCGCTGCAAGAATCCGGCCGCAAGCCGGATGAAATCGGCGCGCTCGTGGTGGCGACTTGCACGGGCTATCTGTGCCCCGGGCTTTCCAGCTACATCGGCGAACGCCTCGGGCTGCCGCGCAATACCCAGTTGCTCGATCTCGTCGGGCTCGGTTGCGGCGCCGCAGTGCCCACACTCCGCACCGCCTCCGCGCTGCTCGGTGAATCGGAGCACGTGCTCGCCGTCTGCCTGGAGGTCTGTTCGGCGGCCGTGTATCTCGACGACGATCCGGGCGTGCTCATCAGCGCGTGTTTGTTTGGCGATGGTGCCGCTGCTGTCGTCGGGTCGCGAAAACCACAGCCCGGCGTCCGCCAAGTGCGCATGACCCGCGCCGAATCGCTGCACCTTCCCGAGGCTCGCGAAAAGCTGCGTTTCGATCACCGCCATGGCCTCCTGCGCAATATCCTCGCGCCCGACGTGCCGGTGCTCTCCGCAGGCGTCGCCGCCGATGTCCTCGCTCGCGCGGATATCGCACCGGCGGAAATTTCCGAGTGGCTGTTTCATTCCGGCGGGCGCGATGTGCTGCGGGAAATCGTCCAGCGCATCGGCTTGAGTGAGCACGCCGTGAGGCACTCGACCGAAGTCCTCCGCGAATACGGAAACATGAGCAGCCCGAGCTGCCTCTTCTCACTCCGTCGTGCGCTCGATGAAAATGCACCCGGTGGAAAATGGTGGCTGGCTTCTTTCGGTGCTGGATTCAGCAGCCACGGCGCGCTCTTGGAAGTGCGATGATCCTCCGCCGCCTCACGCCCGAACTCCTCGACGCGCTCCCGCCCGACGCTCCGGAAGCCAGGGCCTCGCGGCGCGACCTTCACGCACTGAATGCCCTCATGGGCCATCGCCGCGCTTGGCGTTCGTGGCTGCGGCGGGAATTTGCATCAACGCCACCGCGCGCGATTGCCGAACTCGGTGCCGGCGATGGCGCGATTGTCGCAGAGAATCTCCTCACGACATTTCCCGACGGAAACGGAGCGACGCTCTTCCTCGTGGACCGCGCACCGTGCGTCGCCGACGGCACGCTGCGCACATTGCAGCATGCGGGATGGAGTGTACGTGTGGAAAAGGCGGACGTCTTCGATTGGCTGAGCGAGCCGCGCCCGCTTGATGCGATCTGCGCGAATCTTTTCCTGCATCATTTCGACGACACCGCACTCGCCCGTCTCCTCGCCCTTGCATCCCGCGCCGCTCCGCTATTCGCCGCGATGGAACCGCGACGCGCATGGCTCGGTCTCGCTGGCGTCGCCGCGCTCCCGCTGATGGACGCGCATCCCGTCACGCGGCACGACGCGCGTGTGAGCGTGGAAGCAGGTTTCTGCGGACGCGAACTCAGCGCGCTGTGGCCGCGAGCAGGATGGATTTGCGAGGAGCGTCGCGCGCTCCCGTTCAGTCATTGGTTCTGCGCGCGCCGCACATGAAAGCCGTGACCATCATCGGCGGCGGACTCTCCGGCCTCTGCCTCGGCATCGGCCTGCGCCAGCACAGAGTGCCCGTGCGCATTCTCGAGGCAGGCACCTATCCACGTCACAAAGTCTGCGGCGAATTTCTCAGTGGCAAAGGCCGTGAAGTCCTCGCCACGCTTGGCATCGAACCCCGCCTCACTGGTGCGCGCGAAGCATTGGACGTCACATTTTCCCTCGGCGCGAGCAGCACCGCCGTGCGCGCACTACCGTCGCCGGCGCTCTGTGTCTCGCGCTGGAAAATGGACGCCACCCTCGCGGAAATGTTCAGCGAACTCGGCGGCGAACTCATCACTTCGAAGCGCGCATCCACCGAGGTGGGCGAAGGGATCGTCCGTGCCACGGGCCGCCGTCCGCAAGCGGAGGAGGGCGGCTGGCGCTTGTTCGGCCTGAAGGCGCACGCCCGCGGCGTCACCCTCGGAGCCGGGCTGGAGATGCACTTCACCCCGCGCGGCTACGTCGGCCTTTGCGCAGTGGAAGACAATCGCGTGAATATCTGCGGCCTATTCCGCAGTCGCGAAGCCGTCCCTGCATTGGCGCGCGACTGGCGCGGATGGCTCAGCGGTGAACCCGGTTCCGCGCTTCACGCGCGGCTCGCCGCCGCACGCTGGGACGACGCCTCCTTCTCCAGTGTCGCCGCCCTCGGTCTCGCGCCACGCCGCGCGCTCCTCAGCGATGACATGAGCATCGGCGACGCCGTGACCATGATACCGCCCGTCACCGGCAACGGAATGTCCATGGCCTGCGAATCTGCAGCCGCAGCCATCGAGCCTCTGGCTGCATGGTCCGCCGGAGCATCGTCATGGTCCGAAGCGCGAATGACTCTCTCCCGCCGAATCGACAACGAATTTGCCAGCCGCCTTCGCACCGCCGCGATCCTCCAGCGGGCCATCGTCCATCCCGCTGCCCGCTGGCTCCTTTTTCAAAGCGTGAAACTGATCCCGGCTTTCCAGGGCATCCTGTTTCAGAAGACTCGTTGAAGTTCAGGCGTGGCCGCTTCTTCACTCGACGGCTCTGCGGGTCACATTCATTCCAGTGTTCAAATCTTCGGCCGTGGCGATTTCCCGGAAGGTCGAGTCTGGATTTTTCTCCGACGCCCAATCAGCGCCCTGCCAGCCTCGCGTGCGAGCAGTGCCACGATAGGATGCTCAATGCGGCGCTCGGCAGTGATCAGGTAGAGCTGAATCTGACATTCGGCGGTCCGGCCCAAGGTGACGAAACCGTAGCGCTCGATGGCCTCCGCAGCGACGACTGTGGGCACGACGGTGATGCCGATGCCTTCTGTCGCCACGATTTTAGCAAAGGCGGTATCTTCGAATTCCCCGATCACCACCGGCTCGACTTTCACAGCGCGAAACCACTTTTCCAGATCACGCCGCAGTGCCGTGTTTTGCGTCGGCAGCAGCAGCGGTGTACCGTGGAGATTTCGAGGGAAGCGCGAGGTGAGTCTTTTGCCGAGGGCGGGCGATGCGCAAAAGGTCACGCCGCTTTCTCCGAGTGAATGGCAGAAAGTTTTCACCTTCGCGCTGGATGGGGGTGGTTCATCGGCGAGCAAGGCATCGAGCCGATGCGATGCGAGCTGGCCGAGCAGGTCTTCCAGTTTTCCCTCGTGGCACGTGATGCGCACGGGCGGCTGATGCGCAAAAGCGGGCAGGAGGATGTCTAGGCTGAGGAGTTTCGGGAAGGAATCTACCATGCCGACGTGGAGCCGCATCGTGCGCGCGGTGGGTGCGCGCTTGGCGACCGTGAGCAGTTCGCTGCCGAGCGTGAGGATTTCCTCAGCGTAGCCGTAGATGAGCCGGCCGAAGTCGGTAAGCACGATGGAACGGCCGCTGCGCCGGTAGAGTGGCTCGCCGAGCGCCGAAACGAGCTGCTTCATCTGCGCGCAGATGGAGGGTTGCGAGTTTCTGAGCTTCTCCGCCGCGCGGCTGATGCTGCCTTCCCTGGCGACGGCGTGAAAGTAGCGGAGGTGATGCTAGTTGAGCCACTCGACGGCGACGTTTGCGGATTCCATAAAAACTAACGGTGGATTCGGGAATGCGTCTTTGTCGAATACGGAGATGGCTGCGAATCTCGCTCCGTCATGAAACTCATCCTCAAGCATATCCACCATAGCTCATCCGCCTCGCTCACCGCGCTCATCGAGCAGCACCTGAAGGAAATCGGCAAGTCCCTCCAGATCGACGAGGCGCGCGTCGTCATCGAGCGCCGGCTCGAAGCGAGCCCGCCGTTCCACATCAGCGCGCACCTAGTGACACCCGGCCCAGATGTCTTCGCCGAGGCGATGGACCACACCCTGCGCGCCGCGCTGCTGAAGACGGTCGGGCAAATCGAGGTGCGAATCGCACACAAGCGTACGAAACGTGCCGGGCGATTGCAGCGGCATACGAAGGCCGCCTCGCCCGGTCAGTTCGCAGCTTCCGGCGCACGGAACTGAACACTCAAGCCTTCACTATATCCATCACTCAAAATGAACATGAGCATCGAACACGCAAGTAAACCGAACCCGCAACTCGCAGCCTACATGCACTACGGCTAGGACGAAGGGACCGACCTCGATCGCTTCGTCGAAAATGGCGGCCGCCTTCTCGGTCGGGACGAATTAGCCAGCCTCGGAGCCGAACTCGCTAGCACAGCCCGGATGAATCTCCCGTGAAGCGCGCTCAAATCCCTTTGCAACCCACCCAGCGCAGACTACTGATCCTCGGGGCCACTCCCCAGTGTCATGCAGCATCTTCTCCATTGCAGTCCTCGCGCCTCCCGCATTGCGGGGTTCAGCCTCGTGGAGGTGTCGCTCGCGCTGGTGGTTGTCGCGGTCGCGCTGGTCGCGCTGCTGGGGCTGTTACCTTCCGGGATGAGCAATTTCCGCACGGCGCTTGATGCGCAAATCGCGGGCGAGATTTTCCAGCGCGTCGTCGCGGATGCGCAGGAGACGGATTTCGACACACTGATCAAGAGCGGCACGGACACGGAGAAGGGCG
>BJFP01000338.1 GCA_014189875.1 Verrucomicrobiota bacterium
TTTCCCTCTGCCAAGAGCACCGCATGTCCGAGATGAACGAAGCTGTCATCGAGCAAGCCACGATGGAAGACCTGCCGCAGATGGTGGATCTTCTCTACGAGCTTTTCGGGCAGGAGGGTGACTTCGTGCCCGACCGCGCGAAGCAGGAGCGCGGCCTTCGCCTCATCCTCGAACAGCCGAACCGCGGACGCATTTTTGTCTATCGCTGGAATGACGCCATCGTCGGCATGGTGAATCTGCTCTTCACGATCAGCACCGCCGAGGGCGGATTCGTCGTGCTGCTCGAAGATGTGATCGTGCGAGTGGACTACCGCGGGCGCGGTGTCGGCAAGCAGCTCCTCGCGCATGTGATCGAGTATGCGAAGAAAAAGGAATTCCTGCGCATCACGCTGCTCACCGATCGCATCAATGAGGAAGGCCAGGCGTTCTTTGCAAAGATGGGCTTCTTCAAGAGCCAGATGATCCCGCTGCGCATCCCGCTCACGCAGGATGCGGCGACGCTGCCGAAATCATGATCCCGGGCAGCGGCTTCACCGACCTCGGCTTTGCGCGCGTGGACACGGACCGGCGGCGGCGCTGCGGATTTCCCGAGGTGATCTTCGGCATGGGAAAGACGCCCGTGCAGGTCGTGGAGATTGCGCGTGCGATTCTGGATAAGGATCCCGTGCTGCTCGTGAGCCGCGCGACAGAGGACCAGTGGCGCGAGGTTTCCGCGCAGCATCCCGACGCGCGCTGGCACGCGGGCGCGCGCTGCATCACCATCGAGCGCACGCCGCTCGCGAAACTCGAAGGGCATATTGCAATCGTGTGCGCGGGGACGAGCGACATGCCTGTGGCGGATGAGGCCGCAGTGACGCTGGAAGTTTTCGGCAACCGCGTGGAGCGCATCACGGATGTCGGCGTCGCGGGAATCCACCGTCTGCTCGCGGTGCGCGATCGCATCGAAGCGGCGAATGTCGTGATCGTCGTCGCGGGCATGGAAGGCGCGCTGCCGAGCGCGGTCGCGGGACTCGTGAGCAAGCCGATCATCGCCGTGCCCACGAGCATCGGCTACGGCACGAGCTACGGCGGCATCGCCGCACTGCTCACCATGATGAACTCCTGCGGCAGCGGCGTGACGGTGGTGAACATAGACAACGGCTTCGGAGCCGCGTACGCCGCCGCGCAGATCAACCGCCTCGCACAGCCGCGCGGCTGAAACGACACGCGCGTTTTTTCCCGTGCGCAGACTGCGCGCGCCCACTACACCACGGCGCATGAAAGTTCCCGGCATCCGCAGCCCTCACGACAAAGTCGGCGGCCTCGTCTATTTTGGCAGGATGCTCGACAAGATCCGCCTGCACGCGCGCGGCGAACTCCATCCCGAACTCCAGGCGAATCTCGGCGAGGCATTCGACAAGATGTGCGCGCACTTTCTCCGCGTGCCGTATGCGGAGATCGCGGCGCATGTGAAGGACGGCGCGTCCGACGAGGACACGCTCGCGTGGTGCCGCGCCCGCGGACACCAGTTCACCGAGGACGACGCATTTGCGTGGAATGAATTCCTGCGCAAGCGCGGCTGGAACGACAATGCCAGCGAGCGGCTCAAGCAGCGCAAGGCCGAGAGCGGGCTTTCATCGTGCGACGACATCCGGACGTTGTTCGACTACATTGACGCCGACGAGGAGCGCCCGCTGCGCACGCAGCCCTGGCAACCGTAACGCGGACAATCCTGTCCGCAGTTCCCGGCGCGCAGGCTGGTGATCCGGGGGGCAACGCACCGCACCGGTTTCCCGATGGGCTGCTACGTTCCTCCGGGCGCAGACTGCTTCGCCGCATCATCCGCAGGCTGCGGCAGCGTGCGTGACTGCTCGGACGGCACACCGCCAAAAAAGCGCTGAAACAGCGTGCGCGGCGCGGCCTTTCCAGTTTCCTCCTCCGCGAGTTCCTGGTGCGCGGCCTGCTTCGCCTGCTCCCACGGGCCGGCAAAGCCCGGCGCGGCGATGGTCATCTTTTTCTCGGCGCGTGCGAAAACTTCAAGGTCGCGGGAAAGCTTCTGCTCCGGTTGCATCGTGAGTGCCTGCACTTTCACGCGCAGATTTTCGTTGTCCTTGCGCAGCGCCTCCAGTTCGCCCTTCTGCTTCGACACCGCAGCCGCATCCATCTCCATCTTGTCGCCGAGCATCTTGCGGTAGCGCTTGTGCTCCAGCTTGAGTCGGAAGAGGTGGTAGCAGCAGACGAGGAACAGCAGCGTGCCCGTGTAGAAGCCGAGTGCGAACGGATGGAGCAGGATTTTTTCCATTTCAGAAATTTACTTGTCCCTGGCTCGGCAGGAACGCTGGCGGTCTCAGGCGAACATCTCCTCGAAGCGCGAGAGCACGCCCGCTTCGCAGCGCACGATGTTGTTCGATTCGTCGAGGATGGCCACGCGCGGGCGGTGATGCGCGGCTTCCTCCGCGGTCATCTGTGCGAAATTCATGATCGTGAGACGGTCGCCGACTGCGCCGAGATGCGCGGTGGCACCGTTCAGCTCGATGACACCGGTGCCGCGCGGCCCGTAGATCACGTAGGTCTCGAAGCGCGCGCCGTTCGCCATGTTGCTCACGAGGATGCGCTCGTAACGGAGCAGGCCGACGGCCTCCGCGATGTCCTCGGAGATCGTCATGCTTCCGGTGTAGTCCACGCTCGCGCCGGTGACGGTGGCGCGGTGGAGTTTGGATTTCAACAAGGTCAACTGCATCGCGCGCACGATGGGTGGGAACGGTGGAAATTGCAAGGGCCGCCGACGCGCCGAATCAGATCTCCGGCTTGTAAGTCCGCCCCTTCCACACCACGCCGCGCCCGTGCGAGAGCCGCCAACTGTTCACGCCGATCAGCATCATGAGCAGCAGGCCGAGCGGATGCAGCAGCGCGCCGAACCAGCTCGTGCGGAAGCGCGCAGCGAGCAGGAAGCGGATGAAAAAGATGAGCGCGATCTGCAATCCTACCACCCATCGCAGCGGGGCCGGCGCGAAGAAGATCGCGATGAACGGCCAGAAAAAGCACGCGGCCTGAAAGCAGCCAAAGAGCCAGAACATCATCCCGCGATCGTCGAAGACCGCGCGCATGTTTTTCGTGAAGCCCTCCCACGTTTCCGCGAACGAGCGGTACATCCGGACCGTGGAAAATTCGAGCGCCTCGCAGTTGAAGAGCCGCTCCCCCTCGGGCATGAGTGCCGCGATCTCACGTCCGAGCGTGACATCCTCGACAACATGCGCGCGCACCGCCCCGTGCCCGCCAATGCGTGTATAGGCGCGGCGCGAGAAAAACATGAACTGCCCGTTTGCGACGCCCAGGCCACGCACATCGTGTCCCTTCGCGCGCTCGGGCTTGCGCTGAATCCACTGCTGCAACCACAGCGGGCAAAACGCGAGACCGATGAGCACGATGACTGGCACGATCAGCTTTTCGCCGGGCGTGTTCGTGAGCAGTCTCGGCCATGCGGAGACGAGGCCCGCACGATTCTTCTGTGCGTATGCAACCGCGGCGGTCACGGTGCCCGGGGCGTGCTCAGTGTCGGCATCCGTGAAAAATAGAAACTCCCCGCGCGCCGCCTGCGAGAGCTGATGGCACGCCCAATTTTTCCCCGTCCATCCGTCCGGCAATGGCTGGCCCCGCACGAGACGCACGTTCAGATTTGGGCGCACCTGGATCGCATCGGCAAACAGCCGCTCCACAATCGCGCCGGTCGCATCGTCGGAATGATCGTCGAGCACGATCACCTCGCAGTCTGGGTAATCCTGCCGGAGCAGCGATCCCACGCACGCCTCGATGCTCCGCTCCTCGTTGCGCGCCGGCACGAGGATGGAGACGTGCGGCGGATTTTCCGGCGGCTCCGCGGGGCGCAGACCGTCGAACACGCGGAGATTCGCGAGGATGTTCGCGAGGATCAGCAGGAGCGATCCGACGATGATCCAGTGGTAGATGGTCTGCGCGAGCATGGGCACGGGACGGAACCGGCCCTCGCAGAAAATCAGACACCGCGGGACCGCATTACACGCAAACGGCGCGGCTTTCGCCGCGCCGTCTTGTTTCGTCAGATTCGGATCAGACCGGGCGCGCAGTCACACGCTTCGCCTTCGGCTTTGCAACCGGAGGAATCGCGATGGCGAGCGGCGGGCGGCTGTGCGTGCCCGCGGCGAACTTTGCGTTCAGATCCGCGGCCGTCGCGAGGAAAGTCTCGATGCCCTTCGGCACGCCGCGATATTCCTTGCCGGTCTTTTTTGCAAAGCCGGCCTGCACGAAATTCTGGAGCTTCTCGTAAAGCCGCAGGCGCAGCATTTCCTCGCCGCCGGACGCCGCGTTTCTTGCGCGGAGGTTCATGTGGACGACGTCAAAGAGCGCCTTGAACTCCATGGGCGTCTTTTTTGAAAGCACTGAGGCGAGCTCCTCCGCCACCCGATCAGGGCCGCGGCGAGAAAATCCGTAGGTTGTCTTCATTGCGCCACCCTCGCACAGATTTGCCGGGAAGCGAGCGGTGGTTTTATTTTCTTCCGCAGGTGGATAAGTTCAGGCGAGGCTTCCAGTT
Source organism: Verrucomicrobiota bacterium (assembly GCA_014189875.1). Lineage (GTDB taxonomy): Bacteria > Verrucomicrobiota > Verrucomicrobiia > Chthoniobacterales > Chthoniobacteraceae > SXWH01. The sequence continues at coordinate 4,547 of BJFP01000338.1, forward strand.
TCACACCATCCCGCAAGCACTTACTCTCACGGCTAAGAGTCCCGGAACGCACTGGTTTCTCGTTCGCCGCTTCTATCGCTATGAGAATCTCATCCATCTTCCTCTTCGCATCCCTCGCACTTTTCGCCCGCCGTTAACAACAGGACGCCAGCGAGGAGTGCGACGATACGTTTCATGGTGTTCG
>BJFP01000339.1 GCA_014189875.1 Verrucomicrobiota bacterium
TGCTGGAAATCAATCCCGGCGCGCTCCCACACATAGAACACCTTGCGTCCATTGGCCGCGCACTGGCGAAGCGATGCTGAGGCGCTTGAGTGCCCGCATGTCGTGCTCCTTGCGGCGCGCGGCCTGGTCGGCGACCGTCAGGTGGGCCAGCGCGTGCGAACGCAAATTGAGGGAAAAGAAATGCCCGAGGGCATCTTTGCAGCCATCCTGCGCATCGCGCGGGTCATGGGCCGCGGCGGCATGAAAGTGACCGTCGCCCGCATAGACATCGAAGTTAGCTAACTCGGGCACGCACCCCCACCAATCGCCCGGCAGCGCCGGCAGCCCCCCGGCCAGCCCGTTGGAAACCTCCGCAACCAAAGCCAGACGGCGGGTGCTCTTGAGAGTCTCAAAGAAGTGGGAATGAGCCGGGGCATCAGCTCCGCCCAGGGCGAGATGCTGCAAGAAGGCGCGCCCGCTGGGATGATCCTCGATCGCGCGCCGCACGCCCAGGCGCAGCCAATCCTCATCGGAGAGTTCCGGGCAGGCCCGCCCGTTTTCGGCGTCGGCAAGCAAAGCGAGTTGCGGAGCAAAGAAGCTCCGCGCGAACGTAGATGCGGGGTGAGTGGCTCCAAGTAAAGGAATGCAGGGCATGAAAATTTTCGCCCAAAATCCGCCTCCCGCTGCAAGAAAAATCGCACGCCGACGCACGCAAACGCGCACAAACCCGCATAACTCCTCGCTTCGTGAGCTATTGATGAGCACCCGCCCTGCCAAAGTGCAGCCTCGTCTAAGCCGCCACAGCTCCAGCACGAGCCATTTTAGCCATCCTCTTTTTTAGAATTTTGGACACCGTTCCCCATGTCTTCGCATTCATAGACGTCATAGGCGCCCATGCTCTGACATCCATGACCCAAACCGCTAGTGGCGCCTCAGCGGTCGCTTACGAGCGGTACGCATCAACGCCTTTTTGGTGAGACTCGCTCGCTTCGTGCGTAACGTGGTGGTCGGCGAACTCCGGTAGCAGAACAATCTGGCAACCCGACTGTCCTGCCTTGGCCACATCGTCGAGTAACGTCTGCCTGCGCTCGGCCAGCGTTTCACGCTTGAGCGATACATTGACCATGCCTAGCGTCACGGGACGGGCCATGAGCGGCTCCTTTTAAAGTATGTTAACGCGTTGCCTTCGGAATCGTATACACCGTGTACCAGGCTTCGGGTTGGCCCAATTTATCGCCGTCATTCGCCGTGATCGCACCCACATTGAATTCATACACCATGCCGAGGGGATAGGTCTGCACCGGCAGGCTTAACGTCAGCGTGGTGCGATCTGCAGACAGCTCGGCGGACTCCACCGGGACGGCCGTTTCCCCAGTCTGGGGTGACCCGTAGTTTCCGGTGTACAGATAATGGTAGCGCTTGACCTTGATCTGCGCCGCCGTGGGCGTGCTATCAGCGGCCAGTGGTTTGGTGAAGCGCACGGTAAAGCCCTTGCCTTCGGGCCGGATGTTCATGGACTGCATCGCCATGGGGGCGCTCTTGCCGGTGTAGGTCATGCGCGTCAGCCCGGTGGTCAGACAAGCCGCGTACATACTATGGTCCGGGCCGAATTTCAGCCGTTCGCAACCCAATGGATACCGGTCCACGAACGGGAAAATCGCACCTTGATATTCGCCGCCCACTTTTTCGAGCGCGATTCTCATGATCCCCACATTGGCGCCGTAGCCCACATCTCCAACAAACATCTGCCCGTTGAACGGCCCGAATTTCCCATCGGTTTTATCGCAGACAGGACCGGAAGTACTCTTGCTGCGCTGATAGGGCATCCAGACTACGCTGTGACCGTCGGGGAATTTACCTTCGGGCAGCGCGTTCTCTTTGTACTCGGGGTGACCGTAAAAGCGGCCTTGCTGGACATGAGCCATTTTGCAGACTTGAATCCAATCGCCCTGGTTGTCGGTGACAAACATATTTCCTTCGGGGCCTTGAGTGACGCCATTCGGTACGCGGAAGCCCTTGGCCACTTCCTCCAGCTTTTCGGTGTTGTATTGAATCCGCAGGACCGAACCGCGCCAGCGACCGGGATTCACGTAACCGGGACTGGTCCAGAAATAGCCGGTGTTCAACGCAATCCAGAGATTGTTCTGCGGATCAACGCCCAGTCCAAAACAGTATTCATGCCAGCCCGTGGACAAACCCCAGCCCGTGGCCACAGTCCGGAAATGATCCACAGTTCCATCGGCATCGCGGTCGAGCAGCTCCGTGACTTCCGGTTTCTGAGCGACAAACACGCGGCCATTGATGACGGCAATTCCAATGGGGTGATACAAACCTGCGGCATAGCGCTCCCACTGAACCAATTGCGGATGGCCAGGGGGCGGCGTGCGCGTGCGCCAGACTTCGCCTTCCGTCATGGCAATCGCGTACATCACACCGTCGTCGGTAAAGGCCACATCCGAAGGCCGGCAGCCTTTGAACGGCAGCGGGATTTCTTCAATAGCGTAACCGGGTATGGCGCGAGCACTGGTTTTGCCTGCGCCTCCCCGCCCGGATTCATCGCCGGCTTTAGTCCAGGTCTTGCCGTCGGAAGAAACCTCGATGCGATAAGCCGTGGCCAGCCGGTCCGTGCAAGCGCCCGTGCGGTCGCGTGCCCACACTATCTTGCTCATTTCCACCGCTTCGGGGAATTCAAGTTGCACCCAGCCGCCGCCGTTTTCCGCGCCGATCCAACTGTTGGGGTTGCCCAGTTTCCCATCGTTCAAATGTGACGTCTGATGAATGGGGTTACGGGCAATACAGGAAGATGCGGACGCTTTGGCTTTGAGTCCCAGATTGAGTTTGGCATCCGCGCCGTACACTTCCAGTTCGTCCAGTCCCGGTGCGGTGTTGTCGTTGGTCTGGGTGATGACAAAACGCAGGAACTTGCCTGTCACGGGTTTGAACTCATCCACGTTTTCTTTGGGATTCACGGGCGGCCGGGACACCACGGGAGCCTGTGCCACCTCGGCAACCGGTACGGGCAGAGCCGCAAGCGGCACGGGCGGCTTGACCGGCGCTTCAAACGCATCCGCGAGCACTGGCGGAATCGCGTGAAATGCCGCCACTTCCGCCGCACTGACCGCCGTCTTGGCTTTGACGAACTTCCACAGGTCAACCCGCAGGTCTACGGGGGTCTGATCTTTGGCCGGAGCCGAAACCACTTTCCAAACTTTTTCCGAAGCAGCCCAGGTGGCCCCCGCTGACTGCGCGCGAACGACGCGTTGAACATCACCAGCGCGATAAGAAAGCAGCGGTACGGAATTCAAGTCATTGCCTGCGGCAGCCTCTTTGCCATCCGCATCATGCCGCTGGAATTTCTCACCTTCGGGCAGCGTCAGGGACACTTGAGCGCCCGCAGGTAATCCGGAAAACCGAAAACTCCGGGAAAATCCCATGCCTTCAGTGCGGGCTTCCGCGCGAACATCTTCGATCACGCGGACCCGCACATTCCCAACCAGGACGCGGTAATGCAGGCGCACCGACGACGTGCCGATCTGATAGCCGTCAAAGCGGCTGCCTTCGTTGGGATCGCTTTTCACAGGTGATTCAAAATTCTGCCAGTCTTGCCCCGGGAGTTTGAAACTCAGGGGAACAGGCTTGGTGTTATATTCATCCAGCCCGCCGCCGTTCTGATGCCAGAACAAGCCAAAGTAATTCTGAGATGAATGCTTGACGAAGCCACCCTGCCAGGTCGCAACCGTGGTCAGTTGATCGGCATCAAACAAAATAGTCCCGGCAGGAAACCCAATGGCCACCGCGCGCGGGTACTTCGACTTGGACTTTTCAGCGAGGGCCACTTCACCGCGCTGCACCACGGGCTTCGTGGCCGTGGGTTTGGCCGGGACTTCACGAACAACGGACTGCAAGGCGCGTTTCAGATCGCGAGCCTTGTCCACGCCCCCATCCCGCAGCGCAAACATGTAGCTCATCAAGTCCAGGAACTGCTTCCGGTTATCCAGCAGATTGACCTGTCCGGACGGCATCAACGAATTGAGATCGATGACGCGCTTGAGAATCTGGTCGTTGGTCAGCGTGATCAGCTTGTCCGGCTGCGAACTTTCACGCAGAACAAGCTTTTCAGCATTTTCTTCCACCAGCATTCCATTCAAAACCCCTCCTGCCTTTATTTTTACGGAGATGGTGGTGTAGGCTGGGGCGATTTTCTTGGACGGCAGTAGAATCGCTTCGATCATTTCTATGTCCGGGAGCTTCTTGTCCATCAGCGTCAAATCAGGGCCAATCGAACCGGTCCGGTCTGCAACACTGTGGCAGATGGCACAGGACAGTTTCGATTGAAAAAAGAGCGCCGCGCCCCGGAGCGGGTCGCCCTCTTTTTTAGCGGCGGCAGCCAGTGCGCTGGCGTCCTCGGCCAGCAGACTTTGCTCAAGGGAGGTATCCGCACCCAGCACCACTCCGCATAGCAATGACAAAAATGCCATTACTTCCAGAGTCAGCTTCTGAACAAAGTTCATGCGAAACCCTTTGGATGGTTTTGCTGCTAGGAAATTGCTTTCGCGCCCGCCGCACCGGAAACGGTCAGAACCGGGACGGGCGGAGGAGAGTGTGGAGGTATGAGTCATGGATGATTTGGGTTTTGTTCAGGGTAAAGCCGGGTGAGTCAATCCTCCGGGCGGCATTGCATTAGCCTTCTCCCGGCTCAGAAAATAGACTCCGCCCCCTGCTTCCAGCGGTGCCATTG
>BJFP01000340.1 GCA_014189875.1 Verrucomicrobiota bacterium
TGGCCTTCAAATACCGCGGCATGACCGGCGACTTCATCCCGCTCTTCGAACTGCGCTTTTCCAAACACGGCGCGACCTCCGCGCTCGGCGGAGAATCCGCGATGAGCACGCGCGCGGATTTCCCGCAGGCATTCGGCCCGGACCGCGATGCGCGACTCGCCGGCCCAGCGCTCGACGCCGACTGGAACGCGCATCCGCCGCAGGTGCTGTGGCGTCAGAAAGTCGGCGCGGCGTGGTCGGGCTTTGCGATCGTCGGCAACCGCGCGCTCACGATGGAGCAGGACGGCGAGGACGAAGCGGTGACGTGCCGCGACATTTCCACCGGCGCGGAACTCTGGCGCAGCACGAGCCCCGGCCATTTCAATACCAACATCGCCGGCGAAGGCCCGCGCACGACGCCGACCGTGCATGGCGGCCACGTCATCACGCTCGGCGCGACCGGCACGCTCCGCTGCCTCGACCTTGCGACTGGCAAAACAATCTGGTCGCGCGACATCGCCGCGGATGCCGGGGTCACCGTGCCGACATGGGGCTTCGCCTCGTCGCCGCTGGTGCATGATGAAAAGGTGATCGTCAGCGCGGGCTGCAAGACGGCCGACGGCAAACCCGTCGCCGGCGCGCCCGCGACTTCGCTGCTCGCCTACGACGCCAAGACCGGCGAGCCCGTGTGGAAAGCCGGCGCGCGACCGATCAATTACAGCTCTCCATTTCTCCTCGGCCTCGCGGGCCGCGAACAGATCGTGATGTTCAACAGCGAAGCCGTCACCGCGCACGATCCCTCGAATGGCGAAGTGCTGTGGGAGCATCCGTGGGGAAAAGGATTGCCGCACGTCGCACGCCCGATCCCCGTCGGCAGCAACCGCGTGCTTTTCTCCAGCGGCTACGGCGTCGGCAGCGCGCTGCTCGAAATCGCACGAGGCACCGACGGCAAATTCGCGCCGACCGAAGTGTGGAAGACGGTCCGCTACCAGGCGAAATTCTCGAACCCCGTCGAGCGCGGCGGCTTCGTGTACGGCGTGAGCGACGGCATGTTCGCATGTCTCGATCTGCAGGACGGGAACGTGCGTTGGAAAGGCGGCCGCTACGGCCATGGCCAAGGCCTGCTCGTCGGCGAACACTATTTGCAGATGGCCGAACTCCCCGGCGAACTCGTCCTGCTGCGCCCCACGCCCGACGCGCCAAACGAACTCGCGCGCTTCCGCGTCTTCGACGAGAAGACGTGGAATCCCCCCGCACTAAGCGGCGACCTTCTCCTCGTGCGCAACGACCGCGAGGCCGCGTGCATCCGCCTGCCGCTGGCAGCAGCGGGGAAAAAGTAATCAGTGCTCAGTTCTCAGTGCTCAGTATTTGCGGTTCGATCGCCGCTCATCGCACAGCACATTTTCTGAGAACTGAGCACTGAGAACTGAGAACTGAGAACTGCACACTTCCCCCTCCATGCTCGTACTTGCCGCACGCGCCGCGCTCCGCCAATCTTCATGCCCGTTCCCAAGATGACACGACTCTCCCCCGCCCTTGCAGCATTCCTCGGCCTCAGCGTCTCCGCGCTCGCCGATGTGAAGCTCCCCGCGCTCATCAGCGACAACATGGTCCTGCTCCAGGACGCAAAAGCAAACGTCTGGGGCAGCGCGAATCCCGGCGAGAAAGTGACCGCGACGCTCGGCGCGCATTCCGTGAGCGACACTGCGGACAAGGCCGGAAAATGGCGCGTCAAACTCGAAGGGCTCAAGCCCGGCCCCGGCATGGACATGACGATCGCTGGCAAAAACAAACTCACCGTCAAGAACGTCGCCGTCGGCGAAGTGTGGATCGCGAGCGGGCAATCGAACATGGAGATGGCCGTGAAACTTGGGAAGGACTCGGACAAGGAAATCGCAGAGGCGAAATTTCCCGACATCCGCGTCTTCACCGTCACGAAGAAAGGCAGCAAGACGCCGCTCGAAGACTGCATGGGCAAATGGGAAGTCGCGACACCGGAGAACGCGGAGCACTTCAGCGCAGTGGGATATTTTTTCGTGCGCGAGCTGCATCAGAAATTGAAGCAGCCCGTCGGCCTCATCCATACCTCGTGGGGCGGCACGCCGTGCGAGACGTGGATTCCCGAGAGCGGGATGAAATCGAACGAACGCTTCGGCGAGCACTGGGCGAAGAAACTCGCCGAATTTCCGAAAGCGAAGGCGGCCTATGACAAGCAGCTCGCGGAATCCAAAGTGGCGGCGGAAAAGGCGAAGGCCGACGGCAAGCCTGCACCGCGTCCTCCGCGCGCGCCCGACGGCCCCGACGCGCTGAACGTCGCGCCGAGCGGGCTCTACAACGGCATGATCGCGCCCGTCGCGCCCTACACGATTCGCGGCGCGATCTGGTATCAGGGCGAGAGCAACGCTGGGCCGACGAATCGCGGCAGCATGGATCTATACGGCCAGATTTTCCCGGTGATGATCTTCTCGTGGCGCTACGAATTTGCGAAGGCGCAGGGTGTGCCGCGCGAGGAGTCGGAATTCCCGTTCCTCTTCGTGCAGCTCGCAAATTTTCACCCACGTCACGAGCAGCCGACCGACAGCTACTGGGCGCAAATCCGCGAGGCGCAGACGGGCAGCCTCGAAGTCCCGCGCACGGGCATGGCCGTGGCGATTGACATCGGCGAAGCCGCCGACATCCACCCGAAGAACAAGCAGGAAGTCGGGCACCGACTCGCTCTCAGCGCGCTCGCGCAGGTCTATTTTCAGGAGCTGGAATACAGCGGCCCGCTCTATCGCGAGATGCAGATCGAAGACGGCAAGGTGCGCCTGAACCTCAGCAACGCGCAGGATCTCAAGACGACCGATGGCGGGCCGATCAAGGGCTTTGCACTTGCGGGCGAGGACAGGAAATTCCACTGGGCGCAGGCGAAGATTGATGCCGACCACATCGTCGTGAGTTCGCCCGACGTGCCGAACCCCGTCGCGATCCGCTACGCTTGGGCGGACAATCCCGACGTGAATCTCGTGAACGGCGCGGGGCTGCCCGCGAGCCCGTTCCGCAGCGACAAATGGAAGCAGGAGCCGCCCGCCGGATCCGCAGGGAACTGACGCATGGATTTTCCGCCGCTCGATTTTTCAAAAATCCGCACCTACCCGGTCGCGGACCGCGCGAACAAGGTCGCCGTCGAGGCGTTCGCAAAGCCGCACGCTGCGGGCGCGAGCTTCGCATCGTTCCTCGATGCACTGCCGGATTTTCTCGCAGTGCAGGATCTACGGCATGTCGTCGGCGCGATCGCATCGGCGGTGCAAAACAAGCGCCCCGTGCTGCTGATGATGGGCGCGCACGCGATCAAGGTTGGCCTGAATCCGATCATCGTGGATGCCATGCGGCGCGGCTTCGTGAATGCCGTCGCATTCAACGGCGCGGGTGCGATCCACGACTTCGAGCTGTGCTACCAGGGCGAGACGAGCGAGGACGTGCAGCGCGGGCTGAATGACGGAAGCTTCGGCATGGCCGACGAGACCGGCCGCATGATGAACGCCGCGCTCGCCGACGGCCTCGCGCGCGGACTCGGCGCGGGCCGCGCCCTCGGGGAAAAGGCGCTCGCATTTCCAAACAGGCACCTCTCCATCATGGCCGCCGGCGCGGAAATCCGCGTGCCCGTCACGGTTCACATCGGCATCGGCACGGACATCATCCACCAACATCCGACGACCAACGGCGCGCACCTTGGCGAGGCGAGCTACCGCGACTTCAAGACGTTCGCCGCCGTGTGCGCGCACCTCGAAGGCGGTGTCGTGCTGAATGTCGGCAGCGCCGTGATCATGCCGGAAGTCTTTCTGAAAGCGCTCACCGTCGCCCGCAACCTCGGCCACAAGGTCGAGAAATTCACCACGGCCACGCTCGACATGACACGCCATTACCGGCCCGCGGAAAACGTCCAGCGCCGCCCCACCGCACTCGGCGGCAAGGGCGTTTACATCGTAGGCCATCATGAGATCAACCTGCCCCTGCTCTTCGCCGCAGTGGCCGAAGCGCTCGCATGAAAAAAGTGCTCAGTGCTCAGTTCTCAGTTCTCAGTCGGCGTGCGTCGCACTGTTGGCTGGACTGAGCACTGAGAACTGAGCACTGAGCACTTTCCAATGAACCGCTCCCGCGTCGCCTCCGTCCTCGATCCTTCGAAGCGCATCCTCGTCGTCGGCGAGATGATGCTCGATGAATTCATCTGGGGAAAGGTGAGCCGCATTTCGCCCGAGGCACCAGTGCCTGTCGTGGATGTCGTGCGCGAGACCTTCAATGCCGGCGGCGCGGCCAACGTCGCCCGCAACCTCCGCGAACTTGCAGACCACGTTCACCTCATCAGCCTCGCGGGCACGGGGCACGATGCCGACGTGCTGCGCGGCATCCTTGATGAGCGCGGCATCGCGCTTGATGGCGTGATTTTTGACAAAGCCTACACGACCATCCGCAAGACGCGCATCGTCGCGCGCAACCAGCAGGTCGTCCGCGTGGACCGCGAACGGCGACGCGGCTTCACCGATGCGCAGCGCGCGCAGGTGCTCGCAAATTTCGACCGACTCCTCCCCTCGCTCGATGCGATCATCTTGGAAGACTACGACAAAGGCCTGCTCGACCAGCCGCTCGTGGATGCCCTCGTGAAATCCGCGCGCGCCGCGCGCAAAATCGTCACCGTGGACCCGAAGCCCACGAACCCGATCCGCTGGCACGACGTGACGTGCGTGACGCC
>BJFP01000341.1 GCA_014189875.1 Verrucomicrobiota bacterium
GCACGGCACGCTTACGGTGCGAAAGAATGCCGCGTGCGCCGCCAGCGCAGGCAGACGCCCGATGAACTGTGCATCGCCCTCCTCCGTGCGAAGGCTGACCGTCAAAGGCGTCCCCGTGATTTCCGAAGCGAGCCGTGCGCGATCGATCGCGGTGCGATCGTGCGCGTCGAGCCGGAGGATCACGCCGCGGGAGGGACGGTATCGGAAGACATTGCTCTCCGCCCGCAAGCCGGACGGATCGTGCGCGACGGCAAAGTGATCTTCCCACGCAGTGCGGCAGTCATTTTCAAATGTGCCCGCGTCGCGCAGCCGGAGAAAATTCCGCACGTAATTCGGCCCGCCCGCCTTCGCTCCCGGGCCGATGCACGAGCGCTTCCATCCGCCGAACGGCTGCCGCCGGACGATCGCGCCGGTGATCGCGCGATTGATGTACAGATTGCCCGCCTCCACGTGTTCCTTCCACCACGCAATCTCGCCGGCATCGAGCGAGTGCAGGCCGGCGGTGAGTCCGTATGCGGTGGCGTTCTGCCACTCGGTCGCCTGCGCGAGCGAATCCGCGCGCATGATTCCGAGCACGGGGCCGAAGCATTCCGTCTGGTGAAACCACGAGCCGGGCCGCACGCCGAGACGGATGCCCGGCGTCCACGCGTGCGGAACGCCAGCGATCTGCCGAGGCTCCAGCAGCCATTCCTCGCCCGCATCCAGCATCGTGAGCGCGCGGCACAACGACTCGCCCGGCCCGATGACGAGCGGCGTGACCACGCTGCGCAAATCGCCCGCATCGCCCGCGTGCAGGCTCGCCGCGGCATCGCGGAGCTGCCTGCGGAAAATCGGATCGTCATGCACTTCCGCTTCGAGAATCGCGAGGCTCGCGGCGCTGCACTTCTGCCCCGCGTGGCCGAATGCGGAGCGTACGAGATCCCGGATCGCCAGCTCGCGATCGGCCTGCGCGGTGATGATCATCGCGTTCTTCCCGCTCGTCTCCGCGAACAGCGGCAGCGAGGGCCGCCAGCCTTGGAATTTGCGCGCCGTCCCGTGGCTGCCGGTGAGCACGGCGCACGCGATCCGCGGATCGGAAATGAGCGCGCGCCCGACGGTGCCGTCGCACGGGAAAAAGTGGAGCACGTCGCGCGGGACTCCCGCCTCCCAGAGCTGGCGCACGAGCAGCCACGCAGTCTTCGCAGTGGCGCGCGAAGGTTTGAGCACGACGCCGTTGCCCGCCATCAGCGCGGCGAGCACGCCACCGGCGGGAATGGCATACGGGAAATTCCACGGCGACACGACCGCGACGACTCCGCACGCCACGGCATTCACGCCCGTCGGCACATCGCAGGTGCGCGCGTAGTAGCGCGCAAAATCAATCGCCTCGGACACCTCACCGTCCGCCTCGATGATCGCCTTTTTTCCGTCCGCGTTCAGGCACGCGAGCGAGGTGAATCGCTGCGCGCTCATGACCTCCGCCGCACGGAACAAAATCGTCGCGCGCCGCGGAATGCCTGCCGATTCCCATGCAGGCTGCGCGCTCACCGCCGCGCGGAGCATCGCATCGAGATCCGGCAATTCCGGCAGCGCTTCCGGCTTCCACACGCGGAGCGCATCCGCCAGCGCCGCGCGTGCGGATGGCTGAGTCCAGTCGGTGTCCGGCTCGTTTTGAAAATCCGCAGCGAGCGCAGGACAGACCGCAGGCGTGCTGCGGCGCGACTCGGCGGACACCGTCGCCCGCTCGCGCCAGCCCTGCACGAAACGCCCGCGCTGCCGCGCCCATTCCTCCGAGCCGGGACGCATCGCGAACATGCCGCGCAGGAAATTTTCCGGCGCAGTGTTCTCATCGAGCCGTCGCACGAGATACGCCATCGCGCCCAGGAAATCCCCGCTCTTCACCGCGGGCGCGTAGAGCAGCAGGCTGCCCGCCGCATCGCGCACGGCGCGCGCCTGGTGGTTTGCCATGCCTTCGAGCATTTCGATTTCCACGAAGCGCTCCACGCCATTTGCCCCGCGCAGCGTGAGCGCGAGCGCGACGTCGAAAAGATTGTGACTCGCGACTCCGAGCAGCACCGCCGCGGCGTTCGCAGGCTCGCAGCCGAATTCGAGCATGCGGCGAAAATTCGCGTCCGTCGCGGCCTTCGATCCATACGGCGCGGGATGCCAGCCGTGCATCTCCGCCTCGACATTTTCCATCGCAAGATTCGCGCCTTTCACGAGGCGGACCTTGATCGGCGCGCCGCCCGCAGCGACTCGCGCGCGCGCCCATTCCGTGAGTTCGCGCTGCACCGTCCATGAGTCGGGCAGATACGCCTGGAGCGCGACGCCCGCGGACAGCGCGCGGAATTCCGGCTCATCCAGCACGCCGCGAAATGCAGCGATGGTGAGCGCGAGATCGCGGTATTCCTCCATGTCGAGGTTCACAAATTTTCCCGCCGCAGCAGCCGCACGGTAGAGCGTCCGCAGGCGTGACTGGATTTCCGCGAGCGTGGCATCCCACGCGATGAGATTGATCTGGCTGAAGATCGCCGAAACTTTCACCGACACATGACCCGCATCCGAATCGGCGAGATGACCGAGCACCGCGGCGAGACGTCGCGACGCCTCTTCGTCGCCGAGCACTGCTTCGCCGAGGTGGTTGAGATTGATGCGGAATCCTTCCGCAGCCCGAGCGCGCAGGTAGCCGTGCAGGCGATCCTTTTCACCCGGCAAAATCACGCGCGAACTGTCCGCACGCATCCGCGCCGCGACTGCCTTCATCACGACGCCCGGCAGCAGGCGGCTTCCCGCCGCGCCCACGCGCATGAGCACGCGATCGAAGGCCGGTAGAAATTCCGGCACGCCGAATTCGTCCAGCAACGAACGCCAGCGCCGGGCCTCCGTCGCGGGAACGCGGCTGCGAAAAACCTGATCCACCATCGCGAGGGTGAACGCCTTTCCCGCCGCATCATTCATCAGCCGCGCGAGCTTCGCAGCCTCCGCACGCTCGGCCCGCGTCTGCTGCGCGAGCGCCTCGCCGAGCAGCCGCTCCGCGAGTGTCACCGCGCGCCCGCAGACATCCACATCCGCCGCGACCGGAACGGCGGGCGGCGGAGCAGACTTGGGATCGCTTTTACCCATGTGCCAATCCTGCGCGTTCCGACGCTCCGACACAATGCCTCAACGCACCAGACCCAGGAAGCCCGCGTGGCCTCACGCCGGCAGGGCAATCGCATCAAAAAACGAGGTCATCCTGAGCGCAGTGCTGCGAGGGCGAAGGCGGGGCGGCACGGAGTCGAAGGATCCCGTGAGTCCTCGGAAGATCATCAAACAAGACCGAACATCGTTCCGGCATTCCACGGGATTCTTCGGCTGCGCGATGCCCGCCACCTGCGCCCGCCGGGCATCGCTCCGCCTCAGAATGACCCCGTTTTTTTTGATGCGATCCCCCTGCGCGTCCGCATCAACGCACCAGACCCAGGAAACCCGCGTGGCCTCACACCGGCAGCTTCACTGTGCGCTTTTCGCGCGCGCTTTGCACCGCGCCGTCCACGATCTGCTGGCCGATGCGCGAGATTTCCGGCGACAGCGGGCCTTCGAGCGCGCGGCCGGTTGCGATGCGGTCGAGGAAATACTCGACCGGGTTCCGATCCGGCGCGCGCAGTGTGTCGCACGGGATGTCGAAGCCTTCGGGCTTTGCGCGCGTCTGCACGCGGACGATCGGTTCGTAGTCGTAGCAGCTCACGGTGCCGGCGGTGCCCCACACGACGAAGCCGCACTTCGGCTGCGGCTGATGCGTCCATGGATCGGTGAATGTGCCCCACCGCGTCTCGCATTTCGAGAGGCCCGACTCGTAGCGCACGACGACGACGCTGTGCTCGTCCACTTCGAGGCCGGGCGGTTCGTCGGTCACGGCGGTGACTTCGAGCGGCACGCGTCCGCCCATGAACCATGTGCCGATCGTCGTGCCGTAGCCGAGGTAATCGAGCAGCGAACCTCCGCCCGCGCTCTTTTGGTAAAACCAGCTTGCTGCCTTTTCCTCCGCGGTCGGCTCCTTCTCCATTTTGTCCGCGCCGTGGTAGAGCGGGCCCCGGTTGCCGCCGTAATGATGGAAGCCGCGCGGCTCGCCGATGACTCCCTCGTCAATAATTCGCTTCGCCGTCACCGCGCATTCGGCCCAGCGCAGCGGCCAGTTGATCGCGAGCAGCTTGCCGCGCGGCATCGCGGCGACCATCGCGTCCGCCTCCGCGAGCGTCGCGGCGAACGGCTTTTCCACGAGCACATGCACGCCGTATTTCGCCACGCGCGCGACGTATTCGCCGTGGCGCGCGGCTGCGGGGCAGAGGATCACCACGTCGGGCCGCGCCTTTTCCATGCACGCATCCACGTCGGTAAAAATGCGATCGTCGGGGATCGAAAAATTGCGCTGCGCCTCGCGCATCCGCTCCGGCTGCTCGTCGCAGATCGCGGCGAGTTCCGCATCGGGATGCTCGTGCACCAAGCGCAGCAGATCGCCCATGTGGAAGTGATCGAAGTTGATGCCGGCGATTCGGAATTTCTTGCTCATAGGTTGGAGAGAGGCGGGAAGAGGGAGCGCGATTATGGAGTTTTGTGCGGATGGTCAATCGTTTGCGGGCCGGCAGACAGGGCAATCGCATCAAAAAACGCGGTCATCCTGAGCGCAGTGCTGCGAGGGCGAAGGCGGGGCGGCACGGAGTCGAAGGATCCCGTGAGTCCTCGC
>BJFP01000342.1 GCA_014189875.1 Verrucomicrobiota bacterium
AGCTCGCGTTCCCACTCGGAATTGGCCACGTAGAGTTTCCTCGTGAGTTCGGTGAGTTCGCGCGAAAGATCGGGCGCGGTGCCGCCGGGCGCATGCACGAGCGGGTTTTGCAAAAGCTGCGTCAGTTCGCGCTGACGGCCCTCCATTTGGGCGACTTGCTGTTCGAGTTCGACGACGCGCTTTTCCCGGTCGCGCTTCGCCTGCGCGGCGGCTTTGCGTTCGTTCGCGGCGGCGCGTTCGCGTTCCTTGATTTCCTTCAGGCCCGGCCCCTTCGGCTTTGCCGCCGCGGCCGCGACAGGCTGGAAATCATGGAGCTGTTCGCCGGCCACGAGCGCCTCCTTCGCGGAAGTCGCGCGCGTTTTATCGAGGTAATACTGGTAGTCGCCCGCGTAGGGCGTGAGCTGGCCGGCGCTGATGTGCAGCACGGTGCTCGCGACGGCGCGGATGAAATGCACGTCGTGGCTGATGAAGATGACCGTGCCCTCGTACTGCTCCAGCGCGCCGATGAGCGCATCGATGCTCGGGATGTCGAGGTGCGTCGTCGGCTCGTCCATGAGGATGAGGTTCGGCGGATCGAGCAGCAGCCGCGCGAGCGCGAGGCGCGACTTTTCCCCACCGGAAAGCACGGCGACCGGCTTGAACACATCGTCGCCGCGGAAAAGGAACGATCCCAGCACCGAGCGGGCTGCCTGTTCGCCGGGGCGCGACGCCAAATCCTGCGCGGCCTCCAGCACCGTCTGCCGCATGTTGAGCTGCTCCACGCGATTCTGCGCGAAGTATCCCGCGCGCACATTGTGCCCGAGCACTCGCTCGCCACGCTGCGGCTCGAGGATGCCCGCGAGCAGCTTGATCAGCGTGGATTTACCCGCGCCGTTCGGCCCCACGAGCACCGTGCGCTGGCTGCGCTCCGCCTCGAAATTCAGCCCGGTGTAAACGGTCAGTCCGCCACTGCCATCGGCACTTTTATTATACGCGAAGTCCACGTCCTTGAGCGTGATCACGCGGTGCCCGCTGCGCTGCGGCTGCGGGAAGCTGAACCTCACGCGCGCGTCCGCATCCGGCGGCGCCTCGATGAGGTCCATGCGCTCGATCTGCTTCAGCTTGCTCTGCGCCTGCGACGCCTTGCTCGCCTTGGCGCGGAAGCGATCCACGAAATCCTGCAGCCGCTCGATCTCGCGCTGCTGGTTCGCATACGCTGCCGCGTGCTGCACATCGCGCGCGGCCTTTTCGGCGAGGTAGGCGTCGAAATTTCCGCGGTAGCGGTGCAGCTTGCAGCGTGCGATCTCCACGATGTCGCGCACGAGCTGGTTCAGAAAATCGCGGTCGTGCGAAATCATCACGATCGCGCCGGGATAGCCGCGCAGGTATTCGCGGAACCACACGAGCGATTCGAGATCGAGATGGTTCGTCGGCTCGTCGAGCAGCAGCAGGTCGGGCTCCTGCGTGAGCAGCCGCGCGAGGTGCGCGCGCATGATCCAGCCGCCGCTCAGCGCCGCCGCCGGGCGGTCCACATCCTTCTCGCGGAACGCCAACCCCGAGAGAATCCGCTTCGCCTTCGCCGTGATCGAGTGCCCGTCATTCTCCGCAAAATCGCCGATCGCCTCGTGGTATTCGTCGCTCTCCGTATCGCCCGCGGCCTCGCAGCGGCGCATCGTCTCGCGCGCCTTGATGAGCTCCGGCGTCACGCCCGTCGCGAGATCGATCACCGTCTCGCCGCCCACCGGCGCGCTCTCCTGCGGCAGAAAGCCGAACGTGATCCCGCGCTCCATCGAGATGCGCCCCTCGTCCGGCGAATCCTCGCCGAGGATGATCGAGAACAGCGTGGACTTCCCCGCACCATTCGCACCGACGAGCCCGATGCGATCGCCGCGGTTCACCTGCAACGAGGCACCTTCGAAAAGCACGCGGCCCGAGAAGGATTTTGAGATGGCGGAAATGGTCAGCATTTTTTGCGGGCGGGGAATGCACACCATCCGCGGGCAGTCGGCACGTAAAATCGCCGGGGTTCTGATTTCGCGTTCGCGCTTTCGTTAAATGTTAAACGTTGAGCTTTAAAAGTTGAACGTTCAGCCCCCGCGCGGCGGACCGATCGGAATCGTGACGCTCACGCGCAACCGGACGGCGCCTGCGGCAGGCTCAACGTTTAACGTCCAACATCTAACGTCCAACGTTTGCGTCAGAATCGGATCACCTGCCGTGCGACTTCGCCGCTGTCGAGGAGGTCGAAGGCTGCGTTCACTTCGCCGAGAGAAATGATGGAGGTTCGCAGCAGATCCACCGGCAGCAGTCCGGCGCGATACATCGCGATGAAACGAGGGATGTCGCGCTGCGGGACGCATGAGCCCATGTAGCTGCCCATGAGCGTGCGCTCCTCGGCGGTGATCGTGAGCGCCGGAATCGTGAGCATCCGATCGGGATGCGTGAGGCCGATGCACACCGTGCGCCCGCCGCGCCGCGTGGCAGCGAATGCCTGCGCGATCACATTTTCATCCCCGACTGCCTCGAATGCCGTCTCGACCCCGCCGCGAGTGAGGTCGCGGATCGCCGCGGCTGGATCGGTGCTCGACGAGTTGACCGTGTGCGTCGCGCCACACTGCTTCGCGAGTGCGAGTTTCGATTCGAGGCGATCCACGGCGATGATGGGAAATGCGCCGACGGCCTTCGCGCCCATGATCGTGCTCAGGCCCACGCCGCCCGCGCCGAAGACCGCGACCGAAGTGCCCGCGGCGACGCGCGCCGTGTTCACGACCGCACCCACGCCCGTCATGATCGCGCAGCCAAAAAGCACGGCGGTCTCCATCGGGATGTCCGCGTCAATTTTCACCACGGACTCGCGTGCAACGACGCTGAACTGCGAGTAGCCCGCGACGCCGGAGTGATGGTTCACGCGTTCCGCGCCGGGCTTTTGAAAACGCACGGTGCCGCGCAGAAGTTTGCCCGCGCGGTTCGCGGCGACACCCGGTTCGCACAGCGCGGCGCGACCCGCGACGCACATCGGGCAGTGTCCGCACGACGGCAGAAATGCGAACACCACGGGATCGCCCGGGCGCAGATCGGTCACGCCCTCGCCGACTTCGCGCACATGCCCACACGCCTCGTGCCCGAGCACGAGCGGCAACGGCCACAGGCGCGTGCCATTGATCACCGACAGGTCCGGCGCCGGGCTTTTGAAAACGCACCGTGCCGCGCAGCAGCTTGCCCGCGCGGTTCGCGGCGACACCCGGTTCGCAGAGCGCGGCGCGGCCTGCCACGCACATCGGGCAGTGCCCGCACGACGGCAGAAATGCGAACACCACGGGATCGCCCGGGCGCAGATCGGTCACGCCCTCGCCGACTTCGCGCACATGCCCGCACGCCTCGTGCCCGAGCACGAGCGGCAACGGCCACAGGCGCGTGCCATTGATCACCGACAGGTCTGAATGACACAGCCCCGCCGCCGCCATCTGCACGAGCACTTCGCCGGGCCCCGGCGGATCGAGATCGAGTTCCTCGATACTGAGCGGCTTGCTCTGCGCGTAGGGCGCAGGCAGCCCGCGTTCACGCAGGACGGCGGCGAGTGTCTTCATGGTGGGTGCGCGGACGGTAGGCGATGCACGCGGTGCGCCAAGAGCGTTTCCCGGCGATTTTAACGCGCGACTTTCCTCCTCGGAAAAGGTGCCGGGCCGGGTCATGAAGTTTGCCAGACTAAACATCCACTCCCACGCTCCCATGAAATCCTCCCTGCAAATCTCGCTCGCACTTTTTGCAACCTGCGGCGCATTCACGCAAATCTGCGCCGAGGAAAACTGGCCGCGTTTCGGCGGGCCGGAGGGCAACGGGCGCTCGGCGGAGACTGCGATGGCGACGAAGTGGGATGCTTCGTCCGTCGTGTGGAAGGCGAAGCTCAAGGGCGAGGGCCAGTCGTCCGTGGTGAATTGGGGCGACAAGCTTTTCGTCACGAGCGCAACGGAGAAAGGCGCAAAGCGCTGGGTGCATTGCCTCGATCGCAAGACCGGCAAGCTGCTCTGGGAGCGCGAGGTCGCGAGCGCAAAGCAGGAGCAGATTCACAAGATGAACACTTGGGCCACGCCGACGTGCGTGACCGACGGCGAGCGCGTGATCGCGTTCTTCGGGCCAGGCGGAATTCATTGTTTTTCCATGGACGGAAAGCCGCAGTGGCAGCGCAATCTCGGTGAATTTCCCGGCACGTGGGGCATCGGCGCGTCGCCGATCATTGATGGCAAACTCGTGATCCAAAACTGCGACGCCGAGGGCGCATCATCGCTCGTTGCGCTCGACAAGACGACCGGCGCGCCCGTGTGGACCGCGAAGCGCGAGGACAAGCCGAAAGGCGGCTGGTCCACCCCGGTGATCATCAGTGCCGGCGCGCGCCGCGAACTGATCCTCAATGGCGAGCAGGGCGTGAACGCCTACGATCCCGCGACGGGGAAGGATCTGTGGTTTTGCAAAGGCTACGCGGGACGCGGCGAGCCGATCCCGGTGCTCTACCACGGCCTGCTCTACGCGCGACGGGGAAGGATCTGTGGTTTTGCAAAGGCTACGCGGGACGCGGCGAGCCGATCCCGGTACTCGACCACGGCCTGCTCTACGTCGTGAACGGCCAGCCGGGGAACACCTACGTGGTGAAGCCCGGCGGCAGCGGCGACGTGAGCGAGACGAACCGCGTGTGGAATGC
>BJFP01000343.1 GCA_014189875.1 Verrucomicrobiota bacterium
GCCCTCCTGTTTGGAGCAGCCTTGTCACTTTCGGCGGCGGAACCCAAGGAGGCCCCGCTCGACTTGAGCAAGCTTCCGCCCGCCGCCAGCGGCCTGGTGGATTTTGCACGCGACATCCAGCCGCTCTTCGCTGCCAAGTGCCATTCCTGCCACGGTGCGGAAAAGCAGAAGGGCGGCCTGCGCCTCGACATCAAGGTCGCGGCCCTCAAAGGTGGCGACAACGGCAAGGTCTTCATCCCCGGCAAGAGCGCCGAGAGCAAGCTGGTCCACGCGCTCGCGGGTCTGGGCGAGATCGACATCATGCCGCCCAAGGAGAAGCCGCTTACTTCCGCCGAGATCGGTAAAGTGCGCGCGTGGATAGATGCGGGCGCAGTCTGGCCGGACGACGGCAAGCTCGCGGTGAAGAAGTCGGACCACTGGGCGTATCAACCGGTGAAGCGGCCAACGGTGTCGGCGACGGGGCATCCGATTGATGCGTTCATCCGCGCCCGTCTCGCGCAGGAAAAGCTCGCCCCCTCGCCCGAAGCCGACCGCCCGACGCTCATTCGCCGTCTCTCGCTCGACCTCCTCGGCCTGCCGCCCAAGCCGGAGGAAGTCCGCCAGTTCGTCAGTGACACTTCGCCGAACGCCTACGAGAAGCTCGTGGACCGTCTCCTGGCGTCGCCGCACTTTGGCGAACGCTGGGCGCGCCATTGGCTGGACCTCGCGCGCTATGCTGACAGCGACGGCTACGAGAAGGACCGCCCGCGTCCTTTCGCCTACACCTATCGCGATTGGGTCATCGCCGCCATCAACAGTGATTTGTCCTTCGACCAGTTTAGCATTCAGCAGCTTGCCGGCGATCTGCTGCCGAACGCCTCGCGCGCGCAGAAGGTTGCCACCGGGTTCCACCGCCAGACGCTCACGAACACCGAGGGCGGAGCCGATCAGGAGGAGTTCCGTTGCAAGGCTGTCGTGGACCGCGTGAGCACGACCGCGACCGTCTGGCTGGGCACGACGATGGGCTGCGCCGAGTGCCATTCGCACAAATACGACCCCTTCACGCAGCGCGAGTTTTATTCGCTGTTCGCCTTCTTCAACAACGCGAATGAGAAGACCATCCCCGCTCCGAATGCCGAGCAACAAGTGGCTTACGACAAAGCCAAACAAGCGCACGACGCCGACGCCGCAAAGCTCAAGACTGTGCTCGACACCTACGCGAAGAGCGAACTCACACCGAAGCTCAACGCGTGGCTCAAGACTGCTTCGATCGACGCCGTCCCGTGGCGCACGCTCACGCCAGACAAGCTCGCGGCCAAAAACGGCACGACGCTCAAGGCCGACAAGGAGTCCGTCATCACCGCCGGCGGCGCGGTGCCGGCGACGGACACTTACACGGTCGAGGCGAAACTCGCGCTCAAGCGGCTCACCGGCTTCCGGCTGGAGGCCATTGACGACCCCGACCCGAAGAAGGGCGTGGGCCGCTCGAAGGACGGCAACTTCGTGCTGACCAAGTTAGCGGTGAAGCTGTTTGTGCCCGGCCAGTTTGTGGCGAAGGAACTGGAGCTGCACAACGCGAAGGCAGACTTCGCGGAAAACAAGTTCCCAATCGAAGCCGCGCTCAAGGGCGAGGACACGTCCGGCTGGGCGATTTCGCCGCAGCAGCAAAAATCGCACGTCGCGGTCTTCGAGTTGAAGTCGCCGCTCGACGTGCCCGAAGGCGCGCGGCTCGTCTTCACGCTGGACCACCAATACAAGGAGACCTACCTGCTCGGTCAGTTCCGCCTCTCCGCCACGGACGCCAGCGGCTCGCTCAAGCCAGACTTTACGCCGGATGCAGTTGCCGCCGCGCTCGCGGCCAAGCCCGAGCAGCGCCCGGCGAAGCAGACCGAGGCGCTCGCCAAGTTCTTCCGCGAGCAAGTGGACGAGCAAGGCAAGAAACTGCAAGCCGCGCTCGACGACCACGCCAAGAAAGCTCCCGCCCCGTCCGCCACCACCGCCGCCGTGCTCGCCGAGGAGCAGGAGCCGGGTGTGCGCAAGACCTTCGTCCATGTGCGCGGCAACTTCCTCAACAAGGGCACCGAGGTCCACGCCGCCGTGCCCGACGTGCTGCATCCGCTCAAGCCACGCGCCGCGCAACCCGACCGCCTCGACCTCGCGCAGTGGCTGTTCGCCCCCGAGAATCCGCTCACCGCGCGCGTCTCGGTGAATCACATCTGGAAGAACCTCTTCGGGCGCGGCCTCGTCGCCACGGTCGATGACTTTGGCAAGCAGGGCGAAAAGCCCACGCACCCGGAACTGCTCGACTGGCTGGCCTCGGAGTATCCCCGTCTCGGTTGGAGCCGCAAGGCGCTCATCAAGTCCATCGTCACCAGCGCAACTTACAAACAGGCCTCGCTCAACCGCCCTGAGTTGCAAGAGCGCGACCCGAACAACCTCCTGCTTGCACGCCAAAACCGCCTGCGCCTCGAAGCCGAGACCGTGCGCGACGCCTACCTTGCCGCGAGCGGCCTGCTGAACCCGAAGATTGGCGGCCCCAGCATCCGTCCGCCTCTGCCGGCAGACATCGCCGCGCTCGGTTACGCGGGCACCGTGAAGTGGACCGAGAGCAAGGGCGACGAGAAGAACCGGCGCGGCCTATACATCTTCTTCCAGCGCACCGTGCCGTATCCGATGCTGATGACCTTCGACGCGCCCGACTCAAACTCCACTTGTGCACGCCGCGAGCGCAGCAACACGCCGCTCCAGGCACTCACGCTCTTGAACGATCCGGTCTTCTTCGAGTGCGCGCAGCAGCTCGGCGCGCGCATGGCCGAGGTGCCCACCGCCGATGCCACCGAGCGCATCCGTCACGGCTTCGAGCGCGCGCTGGCCCGCCCGCCGAGCACGGAGGAACTGGCACGCCTGCTGAAACTCTACGAAGCCCAGCTCAAGCTCGCGCAGGCGAACGCCGAGGGCGCGGCCAAGATTGCCGGCGCGAAGCAAGCCGCCTCCGAAGTCCCCGAGAAGGCCACGCTCGTGGCACTGGGCCGGGTGATACTGAATCTGGATGAATTTTTCACGCGTGATTAGCCATGAACCTGCAACCCGAAATGTCCCCGTCCGACGTCGTCAACCTCACCCGCCGCGACTTTCTCGCCAGCACCGGCATGGGCACGCTCGCGCTGGCGTCGCTCTTGACCGAGAAGGGTTACGCCTTGCCGTCCGCCGACCCGCTCGCGCCGCGCGCGCCGCATTTCACGCCGCGTGCGAAGAACTGCATCCTCATCTACTTCGAGGGTGCGCCCAGCCACATTGACCTCTACGACCCCAAGCCGAAGCTCAACGCGATGGCCGGCCAGAAGCTGCCGGACGACATGCTCGAGAAGGTGCGCTTCGCGTTCATCAAGAAGAAGGACGCGCGGCTCATGGGCAGCCCGCGCAAGTTCACGAAGCACGGCCAGTGCGGCACGGAGATGAGCGATTTGCTCCCGCACATCGGCTCCATCGCGGATGACATCTGCCTCGTTCGCTCGATGAACACGACGCAGTTCAACCACCACCCCGGCCAGCTCATGATGAACTGCGGCTCGCCGCTCTTCGGCCGCCCGACGCTCGGCTCGTGGCTCACCTACGGTCTTGGCAACGAGTCGCGCGACCTCCCGGCTTATGTCGTCCTGCACGCGGGCCGCGGCTCCAGCGCCGGCGCAAGCGCGTGGACGAGCGGCTTCCTCCCCAGCACTTACGCCGGTGTGCTCTTTCGCAACCAGGGCGACCCGGTGCTCAACCTCGGCAATCCGCCGGGCTTCACCGACGAAATGCAGCACCTCGGCCTCGACGCGATTGGCGACCTCAACCGCCTTCGCCACAAGCACGTCGCCGACCCGGAAATCGCTTCGCGCATCGGCGCGTATGAGCTGGCTGGCCGCATGCAGGCCGCGACGCCCGAACTGATGGACTTGAGCAAGGAATCGCAGGCGACGCTGGACATGTATGGCGTGGGACGGAAGTCCCGCGAGAATCCCGGGCGCGGCGGCGGGCCGGAGACTTACTCGACCTTCTCGCGCAACTGCCTGCTCGCACGCCGCATGGTCGAGCGCGGCGTGCGCTTCGTCACGCTGCTGCACGCTTCGTGGGACCATCACGACAACATCAACCAGGAACTGCCCTTCTGCGCCGGCATGGCGGACCAGCCCATCGCCGCGCTCGTCCGCGACCTCAAACAGCGCGGGATGCTTGATGACACGATGATCATCTGGGCCAGTGAGTTTGGCCGCACGCCACTCGGGGAGACCACTTCAGGCGTGGTTTCCGGTCGTGACCATCACCCGTTCGCATTTTCAATGTGGCTGGCCGGGGGCGGCATCAAGGGTGGTCAGGTCATCGGCCAGACGGACGAAATCGGCTGGGGCATCGTCAAGGATCCGGTCTCCGTGCCGGATTTGCACGCAACTATCCTCAAGCAGTTTGGTTTCGACCACGAGCGGCTCACTTATCGCTCCCAAGGGCTCGACTTCAAACTCACCGGCTTCGAGGGTGCGAGAGTGGTCAACCAGATGCTGGCTTGACCCGTTGCGTCCGTTGCGTCCGCCCCGCCGTAAACCCGCGAATCCTTGACCGGCCAGACTGGTCTGAACACTCATCATGAAGCGCAATCGCTTCCTCCTCACCCTTGCCAGACCCCCTCATACCATCTTTCATACTTAAC
>BJFP01000344.1 GCA_014189875.1 Verrucomicrobiota bacterium
CCGGACAGCAAGGCCAGCCGTCACCTTCGCAGGCTGCGATGGCCGCGGCGGCGCAGGCTGCGGCGGATTCGATGCGCCAGAGCCGCTCGGAAAATTCCTCGCAGCAGCCGGGCTCGCTCTTGAGCGCAAGCCAGAGCGATAAATCGCTCGGCGGCGCAAAGGCCGAGGGCAGCGCGATGAATGCAAAAAATTTACCGGACGCAAACGGACTCAAGCGCGGCGACTGGGGCAAGCTGCCGAAGAAACTCGCCGAGCAGCTCACGAAAGGTTCGCAGGAATCCGTCGCCGGCGAATACCGGCAGGCGGTGGAAACCTACTACCGCGTGATCGCGGAGAAGACGAAGAAGCGGCCGTGAGCGAAGGCGAACGTCCAACATCCAACATCCAACATTGAACATTCAACATCCAGCGGCACCCACGCGATGACTGTTCGGCAGCGGAATGATTTTGCGTTTGGAGTTGAGTGTTTGGCGTTTGGTGTTTGGCCCGCCGCAGGCGCGTTTCATTTCAGCAAGACCGTCCATGCTCCGAGAGGCCGCTGCGCGGGGCCAAACATCAAACGCCCAACTCCAAACTCCAAACTCCAAGAGGGGACACGACCAACTGCTCGCCCCGTTTGCATCGGGGCGGGAAACCGCATTCAATCACGCGCATGATTTCACGATTCAAAAGTACTTCGGGTGCGTGCCTCACCGCTGCGCTCATTTTCCTCACGGCGATCCGTCCGCTCTCAGCGCAGGAGGACGCCGACAGCGCACGGGTGAACGAGGCGTTCAAGCGCGCGGGGGGATTCCTGATCTCGTGCCAGGATCCTGTCTCGGGTGCGATTCACAACGGGCTTCGCAATGAGACCACGATGACTGCGCTCGCGATTCTCTCGTATGCGGCAATGGGACATCAGCCGTCCGACCCCACGCCGGAGGGCCGCTCGATGCAGCGCGCTCTCGCCTTTGTGCTGCTGCCGGAAAATCAGGACGCGAGCGGATACTTCGGAAAGTCCGACGGTTCGCGGATGTACGGGCACGGCATCATCACGCTCGCGCTCGCCGAGATGCTCGGCATGGGCGCGAACGGGGCGCAGGACGCGCTCATCCGCGAGCGTTGCCGCAAGGCGATCGATCTCATCCTCCGCGCGCAGCGTGTGCCGAAGAACGAAGCGAACCGCGGCGGCTGGCGTTACACGCCGGATGCGAGCGACAGCGACATGTCCGTGACGTGCTGGCAGGCGATGGCATTGCGCGCGGCGCGCAATGCGGGGCTCGATGTGCCGAAAGAGTCCATCGATCTCGCGGTGCGCTACATAAAGGGGCTCTACGATTCCGGCAACCACGGGCGCGGCTACGGCGGCTTCGGATACAGCAGCCGCGGCAGCGAGCCCTCGACGACTGCCGAGGGATTGCTCGCGCTGCAAGTGTGCGGCGACTACGACTGCGAAGAGGTGAAAGTCTCGGCGGATCGTCTGCTGAAGTCCGGCCTGCGTGTCGGCGACCGCTGGTTTTTTTACACCGCGTACTACTACGCGCAGGGAATGTATCAGCGCGGCGACAAACACGCTGCTGCAGCGCGCAAGCAGATGGCGGATTTGCTGATCCCGATCCAGTCGCGCGAAGGCTGGTGGGACGGCGTAGGCGGCGAGGAACGGCAGGGTGGCAAGGTGTATGCGACCTCGCTCGCAGTGCTCGCGCTCTCGGTGAAAAATCATTTTCTGCCGATCTATCAGCGGTGATCGGCGCGGGGAATTTGATCGTGCTGCGTCGGAGGAATCGCCCGGAAAATTTGAAGCGGTGATTTTTTTCACAACGCGCATTGCACGCGCGCGGTGATTCACTTATTCGCGCGAACACAAAACAACATGCAGCAAAACTGGGACATCGCAGCGGCAACCTCACTCTACAACGTGGACCGGTGGGGCGGCGGTTACTTCGGGATCAACGACAAGGGCAACGTGCAGGTCTTCCCTACGCTCGATGAAAAGACGCCCGTGGAAATTATGGCCGCCGTCGCCGAGGCGCAGGAGCAGGGGCTGACTTTCCCGATGGTGCTGCGCTTTCACGATCTGCTGCGGCACCGCGTGGAGACGATCAATCGCGCGTTCGCGGCGGCCATCGAGGATTTCAAATACCAGGGCGTGTACCGCGGCGTGTTCCCGATCAAGGTGAACCAGCTTCAGGAAGTCGTGGAGGAGATCATGTCGGCGGGCGCGCCGTTTCATTTTGGCATCGAGGCGGGCAGCAAGCCGGAACTTCTCGCGGCGCTCTCGGTGCATGAGGATCCCGAGTCGCTGATCATCTGCAACGGCTACAAGGATGCGTCGCTGATCCAGAATGCACTTCTTGGCACGAAGCTCGGGAAGCGCGTGATTTTGGTCGTCGAGAAAATCGAGGAACTTCAGCAGATCCTCACGGTGTCGCGCGAGGTCGGCACCGAGCCGTGGATCGGCCTGCGCGTGCGGCTGAATGCGAAGGGCGCGGGCAAGTGGGCGCTGAGCGGCGGCGAGAATGCGAAGTTCGGGCTGAGCACCACGGACCTCCTCATCGCGAGCGAGACGCTGAAGGCCGCGGGTCTCGCGCACTGCCTGAAGCTTGTGCATTTTCACGTCGGTTCGCAGGTGCCGGACATCGGCACGATCAAGCGTGCCGTCCGCGAGGCCGCGCGTTTTTACGCGAAGATGCTCAAGCTCGGCCATCAGATTGATTACCTCGATGTCGGCGGCGGACTTGGCGTGGATTACGACGGCTCACGCAGCGCGTTCGACAGCTCGACAAACTACTCGCTGCAGGAATACGCGCGCGACGTCGTCTGGAACATCATGGAAATCTGCGACGACGAGAAGGTCGCGCACCCGACGATCGTGAGCGAAAGCGGACGCGCCATCGTCGCGCACCACAGCGTGCTGGTCGTCGAGGCGTTCGGCTCCATTGAAAAAGATCAGGAGGCTGCGGTGGAGGCGAAGTCCGGTGATCCGAAGCTCGTTAAGAATATTCTCGAACTGAAAAGCGGCCTCAACAAACAGAACCGCCGCGAGACGCTGCACGACGCGCAGGAGCTGAAGGAAAAGGCGCAGTCCATGTTTGACCTCGGCCTCATGGAGCTGGATGCGAAGGCGCGCATCGAGACCGTCTTCTGGCAGATCGCGCGGAAGATCGTGCAGCTCAGCGCCGGGATGAAATACATGCCGGATGAAATCAAGGATCTCGGCACTTCGATCGCCGACCAGTATCTCTGCAATTTCTCCGTCTTTCAGAGCATGCTCGACCACTGGGCGCTCGGTCAGCTTTTCCCGATCATGCCCGTGCATCACCTCGACAAGGCGCCGGATCGCGAGGCCACGCTCGTGGACATCACATGCGATTCGGATGGAAAGGTGAGCAAGTTCATTGACCTCCAGGACGTGCGCGAGACGCTGCCGCTCCACCGCGTGCAGCCCGGAGTGCCGTACTACATCGGCTTCTTCCTGATGGGCGCATATCAGGATATCATGGGCGACTTTCATAACCTCTTCGGCCGCGTGAACGAGGCGCACATCTACCTCGATGACGACGAGGAGTGCGGCTGGTACATTGAGGAAACCATCGAAGGCAGCACCATCGCGAGCGTGCTGAACATGACGCAATGGGACGAGGCGGAACTCAACCGCAAGATGAAGGCGCAGGTGGACGCGGCAATCCGCAGCGACCGGCTCAAGCCCGCCGAGGCGATCCGGATGCTAAACAGCTACGAGCGCGCGCTGAAGGGCTATACGTATCTCCAGCTCAACGGCGGCGGGAGCACCGGCAACGGCGGGCCGAAGTAGGTGAGCAAAATCCGGCCGCATGGGTGTGATTTATTTCGCGTCCAAAGGGAGGAGATCTGTAGGCGGAGATTGTACTCTGAGCGGATGGGTTTGAATGAGCAGGTCGATGAAGCCAAAGCCCGACAGAAAAAGGCAAACACAGCAGACACCCGGCAAAGCGTTTTCGAGGAGGCGACTCAAGACGTTCATGGATCAACCCCAGGAGCGGACGGAGTTGATCGGGCAGTTCGAATCCATCCTCGGGATCGCAACGGGCGGGGACCGGGACGCGCCCTTCCGCACGGCGGACGAAGTCGAGTCGCTGGTGATCGATGCGACGCGCAAGCTGGGCAACTCGACCATGCGGCAGCGGGCGCAGCGGGCGCAGGAGCTGGTCATCGGGGACTCCAAAAAGGAGCACCCCAAGGCGCGGCTTAAAAAAAGCACGCTGAGCTGGTGGTGCATGTTTGGGCAGGTGCGCATCGAGGGAATCACGCTGCGCGCGGTCACCGAATCTCATCTGCGGCCTTTTGCCCGGTGCGCAAAGGTTAGCCGCGGCTCGGGATTTCCGGAGCCGCCTGGCTCCCATCCAACGGGGAAACCATGAGCCAGCTTCGCGTCCTGCGTTCCAATGACCGCTGGTCCGAACTCTGGCCGCTCGCCGCTTGAACTTTTGGACGCGAAATAAATCACACCGGTTCAAAATGCAAAAAAATGCAGCGTTGCCATGATTCCATCACTCGGCACGATGCGAGATACGGTAACCGATTGCGTGAAACGATTCCTGAAACACCTTTCGCTGGCTTTTCTCATGACCGCCTTCGCGTCGGCCGATGGTGTCTATTACG